>CAYWBX010000091.1:322-8471 GCA_964456015.1 uncultured Hyphomicrobiaceae bacterium
GATGTCACCTGGGATGTCGATCCCGACGCGCCGGAACGTTTTCCTGCTCACCTGCGCGTGACCGTGCTGAACGAGCCGGGCACCCTGGCCCAGGTTGCCATGGTGATCGGCGAGAAAGACGGCAATATCGACAACCTGCGCATGGTGCGCCGCGGCGGCGATTTCACCGAGATGCACATCGAGGTCGAGGTCTGGGACCTCGACCATCTCAATCGGATCATTGAGGGCCTCAGGTCCAAGACCGTCGTCTCGAGCGTCGAGCGCACCTTCGACTGACGAGAGGCCGATGCCCTCCCCTGTAGGCCGACCGCCGGACCATGCTAGGCTGTGGCGAGACCGCCGTCGCAACCGGCTGCGGCGGTCCGGACGCGGAGCCAAGTCCATCGCGAGCAATCAAGCCTCATGACCCTCACCCCGCAGCGCAGCCATCTTCGACTCGGCGTCAACATCGACCACGTCGCGACGGTCCGCAACGCGCGGGGCGGCCACCACCCCGATCCTGTCCGCGCGGCGCATCAGGCCATCGCCGCTGGCGCCGACGGCATCACCGCGCATCTGCGGGAGGACCGGCGCCATATTGTCGACGGCGACATCGCCCGCCTGAAGGGCGAGATCACCTGCCCGCTCAATCTCGAGATGGCGGCGACGGCAGAGATGCTCGCCATCGCGCTGAAGCACCGCCCCAACGCCTGCTGCCTGGTTCCCGAGAAGCGTGCCGAGCGCACCACCGAGGGCGGCCTCGACGTCGTCGCCGGCCGTCCCCATCTCGCGCCCTATGTCCGGGACCTCAAGGCCGCCGGCATCCGGGTCTCGCTGTTCATCGAGCCCGACGCAGCCGCCATCGAGGCCGCTGCTGCCCTTGGCGCGGACATCGTTGAGCTGCATACCGGCTCGTACTGCGAGCGCGCCCTCGAGAACGATGCCGCAGGCGTTGCCCGTGAACTCGGCCGCATCACCGAGGCGGCCCGCGCCGCTCATGCCGCGGGTCTTGAGGTGCACGCTGGACACGGGCTCACTTACAATACGGTGGCCCCCATCGCCCGCCTCCCCCAGATCGTCGAACTCAACATTGGACACTTTCTCGTCGGCGAGGCGATCTTCGTTGGTCTCGACCGCGCCATCGGCCGGATGCGCCGCCTCATGGACGAGGCGCGCGCTTCGAGCGGCGATGCTCGCGCCTGAGGAACTCGGCCGTCATGATTCTCGGGCTTGGCAACGACATCATCGACATTCGCCGCATCGCCGAGACGCTGGACCGGTTCGGCGACCGCTTCGTCAAGCGGGTCTTCACCGAGACCGAGCAGCGCAAGTCCGACCGGCGGCGCGAGCGCGCGGCCTCGTATGCCAAACGGTTTGCCGCCAAGGAGGCCTGCGCCAAGGCCCTTGGCACAGGCTTGCGACAGGGCGTCTACTGGCGGGACATGGGCGTGGTGAACCTGCCGTCCGGCCGCCCGACGCTGGTGCTCACCGGCGGGGCTCTGGCGCAACTCAAGCGCATCACCCCCCCTGGCTACACCGCCCGCATCGATCTCACGATTACGGACGACCACCCGACGGCTCAGGCCATCGTCATCATCTCAGCCGTGCCGGACCTCACCGTCAGTGATCAATCGTGAGGCTCGGCTCGCGCGTTCCGCCGCCTCTGGCGGAGCTTCCCTCGGCGCCGCGCCCCGGTTCGGCGTCCGCTCGCGCCAGGCTCAGCGGGCGCGCTGCGGCGGTTGCCGGATGTCCGCTCGAGCCCTCCGCAAACCAGTGCCGAGCGGGCCGCCCGGGCGGCGATCGCGAATAGGCCCGCCCAGCAGCACCCCGCGGCGAGACAACAGGGCAATGTCGCTGACCCGCAATTGCACCGGCCAATGGGAACCGCTATAGGGGCGCGGGCACGCCATTGGGCATTTCACGAGCGGCCGCCGCCAAAGGCGGCACGGCAGGAAGCATGCGGTCTGCAAAACCCCGGAAGGCGAAGGACGGCGGCTGGCGCGAGGTCGGCAGCGTGTTCCTCCACGCCCTGATCATCGCCTTCGTGGTGCGCGTCTTCTTTTATCAGCCGTTCAATATCCCGTCTGGCTCCATGCAGTCGACGCTTCTGATCGGCGACTATCTGTTCGTCTCGAAGCTCTCCTACGGCTACAGCCGCTACACGTTCCCGTTCGGGCTCAACCTGTTTTCCGGCCGCATCTTCGCAAGCCCGCCAAAGCGCGGCGATGTCGTCGTCTTCAAGCTGCCGCGCGACAACTCCACCGATTACATCAAGCGCGTCATCGGGTTGCCAGGCGACGAGATCGTGCTGCGCAATGGCATTGTCTTTATTAACGGCCGCGAGGTGCCTCGCCGGCGAATCGACGATTTCATTCAGATCGAAGAGGATGGGCGCGAGCGGCGCACGCCCCGCTACGAGGAGACCCTGCCGGAGGGCGTCAAGTACACGGTCCTCGATGCCCGACCCGACGGGGATTTCGACAACGCCGGTCCCTACCGGGTCCCCCCGGGTCATTATTTCATGATGGGCGACAATCGCGACAACTCGACCGACAGCCGTGTTCCCTCGCACCGTTACGGCGTCGGCTACGTTCCGTTCGAGAATCTGGTCGGGCGCGCCGACATCATCTTCTTTTCCGCCGCCATCGATGAGCCGGGCAGATTTCTCTGGACCAGGCCGTGGACATGGCCTTTTGATATTCGCTGGCGCCGGATATTCCAGATCGTTCGTTGAACCGGAGAGACTGCAACGTGCCTCGCGGTCGCAGTATTCGAGGCCTCGAGACCGCGCTCGGATACACCTTCAAGAACCGCGCCCTTCTCGAGCGCGCATTGACGCACGCCAGCATCCGCGCAGAGAGCGGTGCGAGCGAGGACAACGAGCGGCTCGAGTTTCTGGGCGACCGGGTTCTCGGCCTCTGCGTCGCCGAGCTCCTGATTGAGCTCGATGGCACCGCAACCGAAGGAGCGCTGGCCCGGCGTTTCAATCGCCTCGTGCGCAAGGATGCCTGCGCCAATGTCGCGCGCGCCTTGAAGCTTGGTGCCGCGATGAAGCTGTCGTCTTCGGAGGACGAGAGCGGGGGGCGCGACAAGGACACCATTCTTGCCGATGCCATCGAGGCGCTGCTCGCCGCGGTCTTCCTCGAAGCGGGATACCCGGCCGTGCGCGCCGTCGTCCGCCGTCTCTGGGCGCCGCTCCTCTCCGGCCTCCCGGACACCACGACGGATCCCAAATCCGCGCTCCAGGAATGGGCGCAGGGCCAGGGCCTGTCACTGCCGCAGTATCAGGAGATCGCGCGGGAAGGGCCGGATCACGCCCCCGTCTTCACCACCGAAGTCCGCATCCCTGGCAAGCGCCCGGCCCGCGGCAAGGGAGCGAGCAAGCGCGCTGCCGAGCAGGCCGCCGCCACCGCGCTTCTCGCGCGCGAAGGTGTCTGGAGCAAGCCCACCAATGGTTGATCCCAAGCACCCCGATGCGGGCGCGCCGGAGAGCGCGGTGAAGCGCTGCGGCTTCATCGCAATTGTCGGGGCGCCGAACGCCGGCAAGTCCACGCTCGTCAACGCCCTCGTTGGCGCCAAGGTTTCGATTGTCTCACACAAGGTGCAGACGACGCGGGTGCCGGTGCGCGGCATTGCGGTCGAAGGGGCATCTCAGCTCGTCTTCATAGACACGCCCGGCATCTTCGCACCGCGGCGCCGCCTCGACCGCGCGATGGTGGGCGCGGCCACGACCGCCGCCCTCGACGCCGACCTCATCGTCCTCGTGGTCGATGCGGCAAAGGGCATCGGCGAGGATGTCGAGCGCATCCTTTCGGCACTCTCCGGCGCACACCAGCCAAAAGTGCTCGTGCTCAATAAAATTGACCGGGTCCGCAAGGAAAGTCTGCTCGGCCTTTCTGCCGACTTCAATCGACGCGAGAGCTTCTGTGCGACATTCATGATCCAGGCGACGACCGGCAGCGGCGTCGGGGATCTGAAGCGCTTCCTCGCCAGTGCCGTGCCCGTCGGACCCTGGCACTATGCCGAAGACGACATCACGGACGCCACCGAGCGGGCGACCGCAGCCGAGATCACGCGCGAGAAGATCTACGAACTCCTGCACGACGAACTTCCCTATGCCAGCACGGTCGAAACCACCCAGTGGAAGGAGCTTCGCGACGGCAGCGTCAGGATCGAGCAGACAATCTTTGTCGAGCGTGAGGGCCAACGCCGCATCGTGCTTGGCGAGGGCGGACGCACGATCAAACTGATCTCCATACGCGCGCGCCGGGAACTGGCACGGATGTTCGAGCGACCCGTTCACTTGTTCTTGTTCGTTAAGGTCCGCGAGGACTGGGAGAACGACCCGGAGCGCTACCGTGAGATGGGGCTCGAGTTCCCCAAGGAGTAGGGCGGATGCGACGGACGGCGGCAGTCCCGCAAGCGAGGTCGACGCCGGCCATGCCGGCGCTGCGACTTCCATGCCCGCGGATACCTTCGGCACGAATTGACCAAGACGGCAACCGCCGCCCTTGTGCCTGTCCTACCGGAACAAGCTGCCGCCCATGAACTGGTCCGACGAAGGCATCGTGCTCTCGGTCCGTCCGCACGGCGAGACCGCAGCGCTGATCGAGGTATTCACGCGCGATCACGGCAGGCACCTGGGCCTCGTGCACGGCGGTCGCTCGCGCCGCCTGCGGCCGGTGCTGCAGACCGGGAACCAGGTCGCGCTGACGTGGACGGCGCGGCTTGCCGAACATCTGGGGCATATCGGCGTCGAGCTCACCCGCGGCTTCGCAGCAGAGACCATGGCCGACCCGGCGGCCCTCGCCGCGCTCTCGTCCCTGGCCACGCTCGCCCATCTCCTGCCCGAGCGCGATCCGCACCCGAACCTCTACGAGGTCAGTCTGTTCGTCCTCGGTTTCCTGGGCGATCCAAGCGTGTGGCCGGCTTTGATGGTGCGTTGGGAACTCGCGCTTCTGGACGAGCTCGGGTTCGGTCTCGATCTTTCCCAATGCGCGGCGACGGGGAGCAACGACTCCCTCATCTATGTCTCCCCGCGATCGGGCCGCGCCGTCTCGGCGTCAGCAGGCGAACCCTACAAGGACCGCCTTCTCGCGCTTCCCGCCTTTCTACGCCGCGACAGCCGGGGAACTGGCATCACACCCACCGATCTCGCAGCCGGCTTTGCGCTCACCGGGCATTTCCTGGATGCCCGAGTGCTTGCCCCGCGCCAGGCGAAGCTTCCCGAAGTCCGCCAGCGCATGATCGAGCTGGCCTTGCGCCGTGCCGGATAATCCCGCCGCTCGCGTTCTCAGCCGTCGAGTTGCCAAACGCCACCCGGCAGGCGGCAGGCGATGCCTTCCGTCCGCCGGCTGAGGCCGCTGCGCGAAAGCGTGACGACAACGTGTCGGCAAATCCGCCCATAGCCGTCCTTGAAAGATGCGACCGGAGTGACGATCCCCGACACGCGGCCCCCCACCCCGTGCCAGACATAGGAAGCGCCGTCGCCTGCTTCCGTGAGCGCCGTGTGCATCGCCTCGAGCGCATCCAGACGGTCGATGGCGACACTGTCTTCCGCGTCCGCAAACCGGGGCCTGGGGGTTGGTGCCGGCTGGTCTCGCTCTTGATTGTTGGGACAGGTGCAGGCCCCTGGTGCTGGCCGCCGGCTCTCAGCCTGGGCGCGACTCATGTTGATGAGCCCGAGCTGGATCGAAAGCCCGGCGAGTGCCGCGCGCAGAACCAGCGACGGGAGACCTAAAGTATGACGCATGGACACATCCGACGCATGTGCTACATCGACCGAACACCCCAGCCCCCGGAGCCTCGGGTGACCGGGCACGAGCAATCTGCTCAAACATGGTTAATCCCGAGTTTAGGGCTGTACGCCATCCGCACTGCCCCCAGAGCGACGAGATGCTGCCTCCATGAGCGAGCCCGAAACAGCGGCCGCGGCCCCCGATTTCACCGAAGCCGAAGACCCGTTCGGCCTGTTCGACGCTTGGTTTCGCGAGGCGGAACGGCACGAACCCAACGACCCTAACGCCATGGCTCTGGCGACCGTTGATCCGGCCGGATTGCCGAACGTGCGGATGGTTCTCCTGAAAGGGCTCGACGGCCGCGACCGCGGCAGCGACCGCGGCTTCGTGTTCTACACCAACCTCGAGAGCGCCAAAGGTCGCGAACTCGCCGCCAGCGGCAAGGCGGCGCTCTGTTTTCATTGGAAAACGCTGCGCCGGCAGATCCGGGTGCGGGGTCACGTCGCGGCCGTCTCAGCCGCCGAAGCGGACGCCTATTTCGCGAGCCGCGCCCGCGGCTCACGCCTCGGCGCCTGGGCATCGGCCCAATCGCGACCGCTCGAAAGCCGCTTTGCGCTCGAGAAGGCGGTGGCGCTCATCGCCGCGCGCTATCCGGTCGGCGAGATTCCTCGCCCCCCGCATTGGTCGGGCTTCCGCCTGACCCCCATCGAGATAGAGTTCTGGCACGACAGGCCATTCCGGCTTCATGACCGCCTGGTCTTCCGCCGTCAGGACCCTGCGAGCCCCTGGGGCAGGACACGCCTATACCCATAGCACGTCCGCCCCGCCACGCCCCTGAGGCCGCGGCCGTTTACGGGTCGCCTACCATGAGGACTGCATCCTCTGGCCACCCGCAGCAACTTCGGTCAATATGGTTACCATCGCTCCGTTGCTTGGGCCCTTGCTACCGTGAAGCCGCTCTACATACTCCTGGCTGGCGCCCTGCTTCTCTGGCTGCAGCCGTGGTCCGAGGCGACCGCGACGCCGCAGTTCGGCAAGGCCGAGCACGCGCAGAAAAACGCGTCCGGACGATGCAAGTCAGGCTTCCGAAAGTCGACAACAAGCGGTCGCTGCGTGCGCAGCGGCTCCCGCTTCATGCCATTCCGCTGGTCCTGACCGCCGAAGCGGCCAACGCGCACGCCAACCGCACTTCCGATTGGATGGTCGGGGGGCGCGGTAACGCGCCCCGCTGCGCCATATCCCTTCGGCCGAGGTGCCTCAGCCCTTCTTTGCCGGCCCGGCCTGGCCCTTCGGCGGAGGTGCCACGACCTTGGCAAACATGTCGGCGGTAATCCCCGCGTACCAGCCGATGCTTTCCTGATAATTCTGCTTGCGAGTCGCAGCGTCCTCGCCCTTTTGCGAAACGAAGCCGCCCGACGGATCGAGCTTGCCGTCCTTCGGCGCATAGTTGGCGCCGATCTTAATGCAGTCGTCTGGCGCCACGAGTGACCAGCAGGTGTTGCGATAGCGGGCCGGGAATTTCTCCTTCTTGGCGACGTCCGCCAGAATATCGGCGACGACGGCCTTGGCCTGACTGTTGGCTGAGAAGGCCGATTTCGGCATTTCGGCCGCGATCGTGGCGTCACCGATCACGTAGACGTCCTTGGCTTCCTTCGCCGAGAAATTCTCGGGGTTGATTGCCACCCAGTCGCCCTTCGTAAGCCCGGCCTTGATGGCGATCTCGCCTGCGCGCTGCGCCGGAATGATGTTGGCTGCGTCGAACTTCACCTTCTTACCCGCCTTCGTGGTCACCTCCCGGCCCTTCACGTCGAGCGCCGTGACGGTGAAGTCGTCGATGTCGTTCGACAGGTTCAACTCGATGATGTCCTTGTAGTATTTTTGAAAGGCTTCCTCGAAGACCGGCTGCTTCGAAAAGTTCCTCTTCGGATCGAGAATGACAAGTTTCGACTTCGGTTTGCGGGTCTTGAGGTAATGCGCGATCATGCACGCCCGCTCGTACGGTCCCGGCGGGCAGCGGAACGGGTTGTTCGGCATCACCATTAGGAATGTGCCGCCGTCGCGCATCCGTTCCATGGCGGCGCGCAGCTGCAATTTCCCCGCTGCGGATGTGTTGTAGCCGTGCGGGAGTTGATTGGCCACGGCCAGCGAATAGCCGGGGATGGACTCGTACTTGATGTCAATGCCGGGTGACAGCACGAGGCGATCATAGGCGTATGTCCGGCCGCCGCGCGTTCGCACGATCTTCTTGGCAGTATCGACAGCCGTCGCGTAGTCGTGCACCACGCGCACCCCGATCCGGCGCAGTCCGTCGTAGCCGTGGTTCAGACTGGCGAAGTCTCGGAACCCCCCGAGATAGAGATTCGAAAAGAACGAAGAGGAGTAAACGGGGTTCGCTTCAATCAACGTCACGTCGAGTTTGGGATCACCAGCCT
>CAYWBX010000092.1:0-8457 GCA_964456015.1 uncultured Hyphomicrobiaceae bacterium
CGAGGATTCGGAAGATGGAGCCAGGGACCGAGTAGAGGGCGCCGAGAAAACCGGCGGTGACGATGTCGAGACCATAGACGCCGACGTAGTAGCGCGGCAGCCAGAGGGCGAGTGCGACGAAGCCGCCAAAGACGAAGAAGTAATAGAGTGAGAACCGCCACACCTGCATCTTCTTAAGCGGCACGAGCATTGCGGACATCGGCTCGGGCTTGAGACCGGCTTTTTTGCGGGCGGCGAGCTGCGGATCGTCCTTGGTCATCAGCCAGAAGACGATCGCCATGATGAGCAGGGCGAGCGCCCAGATGTTGGCGACCGCCTTCCAGCCGAAATGAACCATGACGAAGGGGGCGAGAAACTTGGTAACGGCAGCGCCGACGTTGCCGGCCCCGAAGATGCCAAGCGCAGTGCCCTGCTTCTCCTTCGGGAACCAGCGTGAGACGTAGGCGATGCCGACCGCGAACGAGCCGCCGGCGATGCCGACGCCGAGCGCGGCGAGGAGGAACGTCGGGTAATCGTAGGCGAAGGTGAGCAGCCACGTTGCGACCGCCGCCGAGACCATGACCGCGGTGTAGACGATGCGGCCGCCGTACTGGTCGGTCCACACGCCGAGCATCAGACGGATCAGCGAGCCGGTCAGGATCGGCGTGCCGACGAGCAGCCCGAACTGCGTGTCGTTGAGCTTCAGATCGCTTTTGATCTGCACGCCGATGATGGAGAAGATCGTCCAGACGGCGAAGCAGACGGTGAAAGCGATGGTGGAAAGCCAAAGCGCCCGGGACTGATCTCCGGGCCGGACGTCTGCAAGACCGTTCATGGCAAGTGTCCCCGTATCGATCGCCGAATTGGACTCGGCGCGGGGCAGAATTGGCCGTCTGAACTACTCGGCCATTGACAGCAATCAACTGGCCTTTTTTTTCACGCAAGGTAATTGCATGAATTCTCAAAGATCAATTCTAGACTTGATGGCTTTGGGATCTTAAATTGCGCTTCTCGTTGGGATTGATTGATTTTTATCAAGTCGCAGCCGCGCGCGGTGCTCAAGGTTCGCGTGCGACATGGGAGGCGGGGCGATGCGTGCGCAAGATGCGGAACAGGTGCGGAGATTGCCGCTCTTCCGCGCAATGGCTCAATCGAATTTCGAGGAACTCAGCGCCGCTGGCTATCTGCAGCGGTTTCCCGCCGGGGTGGTTCTTATCCACCAGGGCGACCGACCGGATTTCCTGCACGTTCTGGTCGACGGAATGATCGAGCTCTTTTCCTCGCATGGCGGGCAGGAGGCAACGCTCTCGGTTCTCTCGCCGCCGGCCGCATTCATCCTCGCTGCCGTTGTCGTGGACGATGTCTATCTGAAGTCGGCGCGCACGCTGTCGCCGTCAACCGTGGTGCTCATTCCGGCCGACGCCGTGCGTGAGGTCTTCGAGCGCGACGCCGCATTTGCGCGCGCCATCGTCGTCGAGCTTGCCTGCCGCTATCGCGCGCTGGTGAAGGAGCTGAAGAACAGCCGGCTCAGGACCGGTGTTCAGCGGCTGGCCAACTGGATCATCGCACGCGACAAGTCTTCCGGCCAGACCGGCCGAATCCGTATCCCCTACGAGAAGCGGGTGCTTGCCAATCAGCTCGGGTTGAGACCGGAGAACCTGTCGCGCGCGCTCGCGGAACTGCAACACGCGGGCATTTCCGTCAATGGCCCGGAGATCGCCATTACCGACTACCGAAGGCTCGCGTTGCTGGCAAAGTCCGATCCGCTGATCGATGCGCCCGAGCCGTGCGAGCGCGATGCCGAGCTTGCCCTGGGCATGGCTAGCGCCAGGGCGGCACGGTCGGAGGGCATCTAAACATCCGGCGGTCGCCTTGCCGATTGGCGATCATGCCTGGTCCGCAGGGCTGACGCCGTCGGCGGAACGCGCCGGCGGCTGGGCCGTTGATCGCCCGCAAAGTGCCGGCAGCGCCCAGCGCCGTTGCGTGCATAGGCTGCCGTCAGGCGGCGCAGGTGACGGCGCGCCGGTCGAGAAAGCGCGTTGTCCATGCGTCAACCGAACGCGGCGAGGCCGGCAGCTCGTCACCCAGACCGCCAGCGAACGCGCGCCAAGCCGGCAGGTGGTCGCGGCCGACTGAGACCAGAACCGGGACTTCTCGGCAGATCGCCAGCGCGACGGCGGATCGAAATCCGCCGCCCTCTGCCTCCCGCTTGCCGAAGCGGCTGACGAACAGGGCTTCGGCGCCCGCTTCGAGGGCCGCAACGGCGAGCCCCGCGAGCCGCTCGAGCCGTTCGCGGTCCAAACGGCAGCCGCGAGCCGCGGGCCCGCGGTCCTCGGACAGTTTCAAGACGAGCTGCGTGGCGAGATCGCGGCCCACGAGATCACAGCGATGCCTGCGGCCGTCGCGCGAGGGCTCCTGAAGGGTGCCCGCCAGTCGCACGCCCGATGCGGCAAGGCGGGAGGCGGCTCCAGCCAGGAGCGCATCGGCCTCGGCGCCCTCTCCGACGTCATAGACGAGAGCGGTAAGCGTCGATGACGAAATAAGCATCGGTGTGGTTCCCGAAAGAGATACGAGATCAGGAATGCCCATTTAGGTCGCTTGCCGGTTTGCGCCCCGTCAAACACCGACGGCTTCCGTTTGCTCCGCGACGCTTGCGTGTTCAGTCGGCCAACCCCGCCACGAAATCCCGGACTGCCGAGTTGAAGCCGTCCGCAGCCTCGATGTTGACCGAATGTCCGGCCGGCAGATCGACGACGGTGACGCCGGGTATGGCCTTGGCCGCAGCATCGCGCATCGGCTGGAAACGCTTCTCCCAGGTGCCGTTGACGAGCAGCGTCGGCACCCGGATCTCGCCGAGGCAATGGGCGACCGAAAGGCTTGGGGAGGTAAGCGCGATCGACCTCAGGATGCCGTCGGCCGCAATACGCTCGGCGTCGGCAACGAGCTCGGACTTGATTGCTTCCGGGAACCGCTTGGCGTGACGCGGATGAATGCGCAGCTCTTCGAGGGCCGCCTTGCCGCCTGCCGCGATCCGCGCGGCGCGTTCCTTCTGCGCGGCCTCGCGTTCCGGATCGCCCTTGGGCGAGAAGGCCGAGATCGAGTTGGTGATGACGAGGCCGAGCACACGGTTGCGATGCTCAAGCGCGTACTGGGTCGCGATGCCGGCGCCAAAGGACTGGCCGCAGACCACCCAGCGGTCCGCAGCGAGCTCCTGCCGGATCGTCTCGAACGCGCGCATGTAGGACGCGATCGTGTATGCCTCCGGGTCCTGCGGCGCCGGCGAGCGGCCATGTCCCAATAGCTCGACCAGAACCGGGCGGGCGAAGGTCTTGATCGCCTCGAGGTTGATGCGCCATTGGGCGCGGCTCGACAGGAAGCCATGCACCATCAGCATGTAGGGGCCGCGGCCGCCATCGTGCACTTCGTGATAGATCGTCATCCGGGTGTCTGCGCGCTAATTCCGAGGACGCTTTGCCCAATGGCATAGTTCCGGCGGAGAGGCTAGGGGAGGGTGCGCAGCTCAGAGCGCCGCTCCGGACGCGGCGAACAGAGATCGGGAGGACGTCGGATGCGGCAGATGGTCTTGGTTGGCTTCCTGCAGGCGCAGAACTGCTCGAACTTCGCGGCGTCCTGGCGGCATCCCGAATCGCGCACCGATTTCATGTCCGCAGACTTTTACGCCCACATTGCCCGCGTGCTCGAGGCGGGCAAGTTTCAGCTCGCCTTCTTCGACGACCGGCTCGGGATGCCGGAGTTTCAGAGTGGCCGCTTCGCCGATGCGGTCGAGCACGGCATCCGCTGCGTCAAGATGGACCCGGTCGCGTGTCTCATGCCCATGGCCATGGCGACCGAGCGGCTCGGCCTCGGCGCCACCTATTCGACGACCTATTACGAGCCCTTCCACGTCGCGCGCCTCTTTGCGACGCTCGATCACATGACCGGCGGGCGGATCGCGTGGAACATCGTGACATCGCTCAACTCGACAGAGGCCCGAAACATGGGCCGCGACGACGTCGCCGAGCACGACGAACGCTACGACCGCGCCGACGAGTTCCTCGAGGTGGTGCTCGGCCACTGGGACACGTGGGAGGACGATGCGCTGCTCATCGACAAGACGAGCGGGCGGTTCGCCGACGCCGGCAAAGTACATCGGCTCGGCTACAAGGGAAAATATCTGAAGTCGCAAGGTCCGTTCACCGTTCCGCGCACACCGCAAGGTCATCCGGTCCTGATCCAGGCCGGCCAGAGCGGTCGCGGCAAGCGCTTCGCCGCCGAGTGGGGGGAGATCATCTTTACCTACAACCAGGGCGTCGAGGCGTCCCGCCAGGCCTATCTCGACCTCAAGGCCCAGTGCGCGGCGACCGGCCGCGATCCCGACGGCATGAAGATCGCCGCGCTGATGCACCCGATCGTCGCCGAGACCCGCGCCGAAGCCGAAGACAAGCGGGCGCTGATCGAGAAGCTGCCGCTCGAGGTCGACAGCCTGATGCTGCTCTCGGAGGCGCTGAATTTCGATTTCGGCGCCAAGCCGCTCGACGAGCCGTTCACCGACGAGGAGCTGAAGAGCATTTCGGGCCTGCAGACCATTCGCGACCGTGTCGTGCAGCAGAGCGGCGGCAAGAACCCGACCGTGCGCGACTTCATCCGCATCAGCGGTCGCGGCCGGCTGCACAATCCCTGGGTTGGAACCGGCAAGGACATCGCCGACAAGATGGAAGAGCTCTTTTCCGCGCCGGCTTGCGACGGTTTCGTCGTCTCGGCGACGTGCGTGCCTGGAACCTACGAAGACTTTGTCAGGTTCGTGGTGCCGGAGCTGCAGCGCCGCGGCCTGTTCCACAAGGACTACCGAGGGCCGACACTGCGGGAGAACGCCGGCCTCGCCCGTCCCGCGATCGGCGCCTGGCGTCGGGTGAAGCGCGGCGCTTAAGAGGCGCGAGGTGACAGGGCGGCGCGCGCGCCCGTACGGCCCGGCTGCGGGAGGCTGTGCCATTTGCCTGCGCCCCCGCCTCGTCTATGCTCTGCGGCGTGAGGCCGCGCATGTGAACGCGGCGGCAAGACGAGGCTTTGCGCATGACGACGATGCCCGCCAATCCCGACATCACGGTTCTGTTCGCCCACGTCGCCTATGAGTTCGCGGAGCCCTTCGCCGCGCGCAACACCGGCATGAAGTTCGAAATCGCACGGAACGCTGCCGAGCTCGAGGCCAAGCTGCCGTCGGCAGACGTGTTGTCCGTCTCGATGCTCTGGCGGAATGAGCTTGCGGAGAAGGCGAGGAAGCTCAAGCTCATCCAGTCGATCAGCGCCGGCACCGATCAATACGACCGCGGCGTGCTCAAGGCGCATGGCATTCGCCTCGCGAGCGGCCAGGGCGTCAACGCCAACGCCGTCGCCGAGCACGCGATCGCCCTGATTCTGGCGCTCTCGCGCCAGCTGCATTTCCTGCGCGATTTCCAGCACGCGCGGCACTGGCGTCCCATGCAGGGCGATCGCCGCATCCGCGAGGACGAGATCCAGGGGAAAACCATGCTTATCGTCGGCATGGGCGGCATCGGCCAGCGGCTGGCCGCGCTGGCCAAGGCCTTCGGCATGACGGTGATCGGGACGCGCCGCGACCCGGCGAAGGGCGGCGGCGCCGCCGACGAGATCCACGCCGACCGCCACCTGCGCACGCTGCTGCCGCGCGCCGATTTCGTCGTCCTGACCACGGCGCTCACGCCGGAGACAATGGGTCTCATCGGTGCGGCGGAGCTGGCGCTGATGAAGCCGACCGCCTTTCTGGTCAACGTCGCGCGCGGCAAGGTGTGCGACGAGGCGGCGCTGACGGCGGCGCTCGCCGCCAAGAAGATCGCCGGGGCGGCGCTCGATGTCACGGCCGAGGAGCCGCTCGCCGCCTCCTCGGCACTCTGGACGATGCCGCACGTGATCGTGACGCCGCATTCGGCCGGCGAGACGGTTCGCTACGAAGACCGCGTCATCGACCTGCTGCTCGAGAACGTTTCCCGTCTGCAGCGGGGCGAGACGAAGCTCGTCAACGAGATCGTCTAGCGGCGGGAACAATCGATGAGCCACGCGCCGAACAGCCTGCTCTGTCTCGATGCCGAGTCGATCTATCGCGTCGTCGATCGCGGTGCACTCATCGACGCGCTTGCCGAGGGTTTCAGGGCGATCGCCCTCGGCAAAGTGCAGGCGCCGGCGCGGCCGAAGATCGAGGTGCCGGGTGGTGGCGTCACGCTCGCCATGCTCGCCTGGTCGCCCGGGTATCTGATCACGCAGAAGACCGTGAGCGTCTATCACGGCAATCATGCGCGCGGGATCGCGAGTCATCAGGCGCTCGTGTCGCTGTTCGCTGCGGAGACGGGCGTGCCCGTCGCCATTCTCGACGGCGGCAGCATCACGGCGCTGCGCACCACGGGCGCGGCCATGCTGTCGGTTCGGATGCTGGCGCGGGCCGACGCGCGGATCGCGACGGTGGTCGGAGGCGGCGTGCAGGGCGAGGAGCACGTGCGCCAGCTCGCCCTTGCGCGAGACTTCGCCGAAATCCGGGTGTGGTCGCGCACGCCCGGCTCGTCGGCCCGCGCCGCGTCAGCCTCCCCCCGCGCCCGCGCGGTCAGCGATCTCGAGGCAGCGGTACGCTCGGCCGATGTCGTGTGTCTGACGACGGCTGCCGCGGAGCCGGTGATCGCTGCCGGCTGGGTGCGACCTGGGACGCACGTAACCTCGGTCGGATTTGCCCCGCCGGGCAGCGAGGTGCCCGGCGAGCTCATCGCGGGGGCCGACATCTTCGTCGAAGCGGCGAGCGCCTTCGAACCGGCCCCCGTCGGGTGTGTGGAACTTGCAGGTGTTCGCGGCAAGGGCGCCACGCTCGGCGAGGTGCTGCTGGGACAGAAGCCCGGGCGCGCGCGCGACGATGCGGTAACGCTCTATAAATCCATGGGCAACGCCATGGAGGACATGGTGGCCGCCAACCTGATTTGGCGGGCGGCTGTCGCGGAGGGGCTCGGTCAGACGATCCGGGTCTGAGGGCGGCGGCGCGGTGCGATCGGGATCAGAGATCGAGCACGATGTCGCCTTTCGGCTTGGCGCAGCAGATGAGCACCTCGCCGTCGCCGGGCGGGTCGAGCGGATCGCTCGTGTATGTGACCTCGCCCGCAACGAGCGCGGTCCGGCAGGTGCCGCAGACGCCCGAACGGCACGAGAAGTCCGGCATGAGGCCCTGTGCTTCGGCAAACGCGAGAAGCGAGTCCGCGCTGTCGTCCCAGGACGCGGCCTTGCCTGATTTCCTGAATTCGACGCGGTGTCCGGAAGCGGGGCTTGCCGGCAGCGTCAGCCAGTCACGGCCGCTTGGCGGAGGGCCCGCAGGTGCCGCAGCCTGGGGTTCGGCCTGCGTCGTCCCGTCGGCGCCGGAGTCGGGCGCGGAGAGTGGCGCGTCTGCCGCCTGGACGTCGGCTTCGAGCACCGTCGCGGGACCGAAGAACTCGTAGGCGATCTGCTCCTTCGGCACGCCGCGTCCGCGCAGGAGACCGTAGACGGCTTTCATGAACGGCGGCGGGCCGCAGAGGTAGTGATCGCAATCGGGGTGCGGCAGCAGCCGATCGAGAAGCTCGCGCGTCACGACGCCTTCGCTGTGGTGCGGCCGCTCGCGCAAGTCCCGCTCGGTCGGGAAGCGGTAGCAGAAGTGCACGGCGATTCCGGGTCGCCGGCGCGCGAGTCCGAGAACCTCCTCGCGCAGCGCGTGCACGTCGCCGCTGTCGCAGGCATGAATGAAATGCACAGGCCGCGTCTCCGCGGGATCGGAGAGCGCATGCAGCATCGCGATCATGGGAGTGAGGCCAACGCCGCCCGAAAGCAGAGCGACCGGCTTGCGGCTCCTGGTGTCCAGGACGAATTCGCCGCGCGGGCCCGCCGCCGAGATGACGTCTCCGACACCGATCTCGTCGTGCAGCCAGCACGACCCCGCGCCATCGGGGATGCCCGGCCCGGGCGATGTCTCGCGCTTGACCGTGATGCGATAGCGGCCAATGTCGGAGGGCGAGGAGGAGACGCTGTAAGAGCGCGGCATCGCGCGCCTTGCGCCTTTCGGCGGCACGCGCAGGACGAGAAACTGGCCCGCCGCGAAAGGCGTCCAGCCTTCTGGCTCGACCGGCTCGAGATGAAACGATGTGATGATCCGGCTCTCGACGACCTTGGCCGTGACGCGCAGGTCGCGAAAGGCCCCGTCTCTCTTGCGATCCTTCACGCAGGCGTCCTCATTCCGCCGCCATCGGGCTCGGCGCCCGTTCCGCCTCGATCATCTGCGCAAGCTTCCGGCGGAAGCGCAGTGGAGCATTATCGATCTTGAGGTCGATGTTGGGCGTGATCTTGTTGTCCATGCCGATCTGGACGGCATTGAGGACCCGCAAGTCCTCCTCGAACACCTTGCGGATGGCGAGGTTCATCTGCCGCGAGAGCTCGACGTCGCCGGCGCGCACGTTGCGCATC
>CAYWBX010000093.1:0-8444 GCA_964456015.1 uncultured Hyphomicrobiaceae bacterium
GGCACACAGCGCCGGGGCGGGCTGTTCCAGAATCGGGAAAGCCGTTTCGTCTACCAGGTGGCGCCAATCATAGCCGTGCCTGTCCAGGACGACCGGCAAGTCGCTCCGTGCGAAATACGGCTCCTTCATGTCCTCGTGGAGCGGCAACGGCACGGTGACCTTCCCCTCCGGCGCCAGTGAAACCGCGCGCTGCCGGGCGAAGTTCCAGCGGCGTGGTGGCGATACGTTTGCGATGAGCGCGGTGTGCGCCTCGCCTTCCGGACGCGTCGCCCAATCGGCGCAGATCATGCGGGTCGGCGGAAACCGCTACAGCGGCGAATTCGTCAACACCGAGTACGGCATCTCGGGTCTGATCAACATCATCCTGAGAGGCAACTCGCTGTCGGCCTCGCTCGATGGCGGCGGCGCGACGGCACGGTTTCTGCTCAGCCGCTAGCTTGACCTGGGTCCTCGCCAGGGTCCGTGATCGGTGCTAAGGGGGCCGTCGCCACTTGGAGGTGCGCCCCCGATGCGACCGCTTGACATTACCGTTCTCGGAGCCGGCATTCTCGGCCTCTGGCAGGCGCTCACCTTTGCCCGCCGCGGGCATCGCGTGCGCCTCATCGAGGCGAGCGCCGAGCCGTTCGCCGATGCCGCGAGTCGCTTTGCAGGAGCGATGCTCGCGCCCTACTGCGAGGAGGAAGCCGCCGAGCCGGTGGTCGCGGATCTCGGCATCGAGGCGATGTCGGTGTGGCGCGAGACGTTTCCGCACATCACCTGGGCCGGCACGCTGGTCGTTGCTGCGCCGCGCGACCGGTCCGAGCTCGCGCGATTTGCCCGTCTGTCACGGGGGCATGCCACGGTTGACGGAGCCGCGATCGACAGGCTTGAGCCCGATCTCGCCGGCCGATTTGCGACGGGCCTCTACTATGCCGAGGAAGGGCACATGTCGCCCGCGGTGGCGCTGCCCTATCTGCTCGAGGCCTGCCGCAAGGCCGGCGTCGAAGTGGTGCTCGGACGCAAGTGCGAACCCAAGGATGTCGACGGCCTCGTGATCGACTGCCGGGGCCTTGCGGCGCGCGAGGATCTGCCGGGGTTGCGGGCCGTTCGCGGCGAGCGGCTGCTCTTGCGGTCGCGTGAGGTTCGGCTCACCCGCACCGTACGGCTCCTGCATCCGCGCCATCCGCTCTACGTGGTGCCGTGGGGGAACGGACTGTTCCTTGTCGGCGCAACTGTGATCGAAAGCGAGGACTGGTCGGCGATGACCGTGCGCTCGGCGCTCGAATTGCTCGGGCTCGCCTACGCGCTCCACCCCGGTTTCGGCGAGGCGGAGATCGTCGAGCTCGGCGCAGGCTTGAGGCCGGCGTTCGCCGACAACGTCCCGAAGGTCGTGGTTGCGAGCGCGCGGCACATCCATGTCAACGGCGCCTACCGGCACGGTTTCCTGCTGGCGCCGGCGCTCGCCCGCATCGCCGCCGACCTGGTGGAAACGGGGGCGCGGCACAACCGCATCGTCGTCGACGCATGAGGCAGGTCGCGGACGGGTCGGCGGCCGCCGCAGGTCAGGACGCCGGCCGCTTGGTGAGTCGGTCGCGGATGGCAAGGGCTGCGACGATGAGCTGCGATGCGCCCCAGCTCTCGGCGCTTTCGAGCGTCGCGATCGACGCCCGCGCCGCCGCCAGTGCGGGGCCGTGCTCGCCGATCCAGGTCTCGAGCGTCGGCTTGCCGCCCCGCCCGCCGGCGAGCGCACGGCATGCCAGCTCGGCATGCGCCGCCATGATCGTCTCGATGCCGTGGCGAATGGCCTGCCGGTCGTAGTCGTCGAGCGTGCGCATGTCCGACAGCCGGTTCTCGAGACCGGAGGTGTCGAGGAACCGGGCGAGCGCCTCGACGGCCTCGATGGCATCCATTGCCCGGCTTCCCGTCTTCAGGGCCACGCCAAGGGCGAGGGGTGCGCGGCCGAGCTCGCTGAGGCCGGCGATGCGCCGAGCGAGCGGCGCCGGCACGCCGCGCTTCTCGAGATCTGCCGTGGCGGCGCATGCCGTCGTGAGCGGCTCCTTCGCGGCCCGCTCCCGCAAGCGCGCGGCGATCTCCCGGAACGCGGCATCGGCGGAAGGTTTGCCGGCGAGCCGATGCCTGAGGACGGCGCGCACCATGGCGACGGCGAAGCTTTGCACCCGCACGTAGCAGTCGAGCTGCACGAGGCCGTCCACCCGGTTGTCCAGGGCATCGAGGTCGCGCCACAGGTCTGAGAGCGCGAAGGCATCGCGCACGATCATGTACGAGCGGGCGACGTCGGCGAGCGACGACGATGTCTCCTCCGCGAGCAAATACGGCGTCGCCGAGCCGAGCCGGTTGACCAGCGCATTCGTGAGCGTCGTGGCGACGATCTCGCGGCGGAGCCTGTGGCCGCGGAGATCGTCGGCAAAATCCTGGCGCAGCGCCGGCGGGAAATACTGAAGAAGCAGCGGCTCGAGGGCCCGGTCATCGGGGACGGACGTCGCAAGAAGGTCGTGCAGCAGCGCGATCTTGGCGTAGCTCAACAGGATGGCGAGCTCAGGACGCACGAGACCGCGCCCGGCGCGCTGACGCTCGGCAATCTCGCGCTCGTCGGGAAGCGCCTCGAGCCGGCGATCGAGAAGGCCGCGCGACTCGAGAAGCCGGATCAGGCGGGCTTGAGCCGCAAGCCCGGTGACGCCAACCTGCTCGCCGATCGAGAGCGCCAGCGACTGCTGATAGTTGTTGCGCAGCACGGCGGCCGCCACATCGTCGGTCATGGCGGCGAGCATCCGGTTGCGCTCCGCGAGCGTCAGCCGGCCGGAGCGCACCGCGGGTCCGAGCGCGATCTTGATGTTGACCTCCTGATCGGAGCAATTGACGCCGGCGGAGTTGTCGATGAAGTCGGTGTTGAGCCGCACCCCGCGCTGGGCTGCCTCGATTCGGCCGCGCTGCGTCATTCCGAGATTGGCCCCTTCGCCGATCACCTTGGCGGCGATCTCCGCGCCGGTGATCCTGATTGCGTCGTTGCTGCGATCACCCACATCTGCATCGGTTTCGCTCGAGGCGCGAACATAGGTCCCGATGCCGCCGAAGAAGAGAAGATCGACGCCGCACTTCAGGATGGCCCGCATCACTTCCGCCGGCGTCGCAGCCGGCACGTCGAGCTTGAGCAGCGCACGCACTTCCGGCGAGAGAGGTATCGACTTCGTAGTGCGCGAGAAGACGCCGCCTCCCGTTGAGATCAACGCGCGATCATAGTCTGCCCAGCTCGAGCGCGGCAGGCGGAAGAGGCGTTGGCGCTCGGCGAACGAGCGCGCCGGATCGGGATCGGGATCGAGGAAGATGTCGCGGTGATCGAATGCGGCGACGAGTCGGATGGTCTGCGATCGCAACATGCCGTTGCCGAAGACGTCACCCGACATGTCGCCGACGCCTGCGACGCGAAACGTCTCGGTCTCGATGTCGACGTTCATCTCGCGGAAATGCCGCTTGATGCACTCCCACGCGCCGCGCGAAGTGATGGCGATGCCCTTGTGGTCGTAGCCGGTCGATCCGCCGGAAGCGAAGGCGTCGCCGAGCCAGAAGCCGCGCGCACACGAGATGGCGTTGGCGACGTCGGAGAACGTCGCGGTGCCCTTGTCCGCGGCGACGACGAGATAAGGGTCGTCGCCGTCATGGCGCACGAGGCGCTCAGGTGCGACGATGGCGCCGTCCCGAATATCGTCGGTGATCTCGAGCATGGCTCCGATGAACAGCTTGTAGGCCTCCATGCCCTCTTTCTGAATCGCGTCGCGGGCGCCGCCGCGCGGAAGCTGCTTCGGAAAGAAGCCGCCCTTGGCGCCGGCGGGCACGATCACGGCGTTCTTCACCTGCTGCGCCTTGACGAGGCCCAGAACCTCGGTGCGGAAATCGAGCGGTCGGTCGGACCAGCGAATGCCGCCGCGCGCGATCGGCGCAAAGCGCAGGTGGACGGCGTCGAGCCGGGGACCTGAGACCCAGATCTCGCGAAAGCTCCGTGGCGGAGGCGCCATATCGAGCGCGCGTCCGTCAAACTTGAGCGCGATGGTGTCGGAGAGTCCGCCGTCGGCGCCGCGGATGTAGAAGCTCGTGCGCACGGTTGCCTCGACCAGGCCGGCGAGCTGGCGAAGGATGCGGTCTTCGTCCAGGCTCTCGACTCTGGCGAGCGCGCCTTCGATTCGCTCGCGGATTGTTGAGGCCGATCGCGCGCGTTCCGCCATGTCGCGCGGGAAGTCCGGGTCGAATCGGACGACGAACAGCTCCAGGATGTCGCGCACGATACCGGCATGGCGCAACAGCGTGTCGCTCACGTAGCGCAGGCCGAAGGCGGAGCCGAGCTGGCGCAGATAGCCGGCGTAGGCACGGATCAACGCGACGTCGCGCCAGTTGGCGCCGGCCGCCGCCACCAGGCGATTGAGACCGTCGTTCTCGGCGCGGCCTTGCGCAATGGCCAGGAATGCCTCCTCGAGCCGCGCTTCCGCCGATTGATCGGCCCCGGCCGTGAACGGGCGTCCATCCGAGGTCTCGAGCAGCATGTCGTGCAGAACGACATCCCGCGGTCCGGCGGGAAAGACCGGTCGCAGCACGAAGGTGCGCTCGTCGATGACCGTGAAGCCGAGGTTCTCGAGCAGCGGCACGCGCTCAGAAAGGCTCATTGGCTGATCGAACCGGTATATGGCGGCGTGCACCTGCGGGGGGGCATCGCCCGGCCGGCTGTAGAAATCGATCGCCAGCGGCCGTTCGTCGCCGAGCCGCTCGATGCGCGCGATGTCCTCGAGCGCGCGCTCGACGGCGAAGGTCTCGGCGTATGCGCCGCGAAAGGCGTCGCGGTAGCGCGCGACGAGGCGCACATGACCGGCGGGATCGGCCGCCACAAGCGCGTCGGCAAGCCGGTCCTCCCAGGTTCGCGTGATGGCCTTGATCGCGTCTTCGAGCTCGCGGGTCCCGACCGACGGTGTGACGCCGCCGGTCCGGCCGATGATGAAATGGACGCGGGCAAGCGCCGCCTCGGAGAAGCTCGGATAGAAGGCCGACACGGTGCCCTGAAAGCGATCCGCAAGATAGGCGCCGATGCGCTCGCGAACGCTTGACGAGTAACGCTCGCGCGGCACGAAGACCAGGACGGAGACGAACCGGTCGAATCGGTCCGGGCGAGTGAACACGCGCACGCGCGGTCGTGTCTCGAGGTCGAGGATGCCGGCGGACCAGCGACTGAGCTCTTCGGTCGAAATCTGGAAGAGCTCGTCGCGCGGGAATGTCTCGAGTACGTTGATCAGGGCCTTGCCGGCGTGGCTCTCGGGCGGCGCGCCGAAGGCGGCGACCACGCTTTCGACCTTGTGACGCAGGACCGGAATGGTGCGCGGCGACTGCGTATAGGCGGTGGATGTGAACAGACCGACGATGCGCAGCTCGCCGCGCGGCGTGCCGCCTTCGCCGTAAAGCTTCACGCCGATGTAGTCCATGTGCACGCGGCGATGGACGCGCGCGATGACGTTCGCCTTCGTGATGATGAGCGGACTTGGCGAGAAGAAGAAGCGACGCACCTCGGGCGTCATGGTGACGAGCTCGCTGCCGCGCCTGAGCACGCGCATGGTCGGATCGCGCAGAAGTCCGAGGCCGCCGTCGGCCGCGTCCACGAGTTCGCCCGTCTCCGCGTCGCCCGCGAGCGCGTAATCCCGCATCCCGAGAAACGTGAAATTTCCTAACCTGAGCCACTCGAGGAATGCGACCGCCTCATTTCTGAGGTCGGCCGGAACCGCTGGCGGGCTCTCACGCAAGTCCCGGATCGCCCTGTCAAGGCGAAGAAGCATGGGCTTCCAGTCGCGGACGGCGGAGCGGACCTCGCCGAGCGTGACCGAAAGCTGTCCGACCAGGCGCTCCGCATCGGCAGCCGGAAGTTCGCCCATGTGAATCGAGATGTAGCTCTCCTGGCGACCGTCGCCCCAGTTGTGATCGCCCGGCCCGGTGACGGCCTGCAGGTTTCCCGCGCCATCGCGGGCAACCTTGAAGATCGGGTGCAGGACGAGCGCGATCGGGATGGCGCGGGCCTGGATCTCGCCGAGCGTGCTGTCGAGGAGGAACGGCATGTCGTCGTTGAGAATCTCGATGACGCTGAGCCGCCGCGGCCGGCTGCCGTCCTCGAGGACGGCCGTCCGGTGCGCGATCCGGTGGCTGCCCGGTGTTCGCTGCGCCAGGAAGGCGAAGGCCTGCTCGATGTGTGCCTTGAGGTAGGCCTCCGGCAGCTCGGCGAGGCTGGCCTCGTCCGCCGATGCGAGCAGTGCTCGTGCGAAGATGTAGGCGCCGCGCTCGCCGGCGCCGGGCGTCGGAACGAGGCGATCGACCAGAGAGGGCCGGAGGTCCGGGACGGCAGTGTCGTTCGGAAGCTGCATCGTGTGCTCCGAAGGCTCGCGAATCGTGCGAAGGCAATCAGGCCGGCTGCTGACCGACCTTGATGCGTGAGCTTATCACGGGGGCCGGCATTGCCGACCGGGGCCGGGAGGAGTGTCCCGGAGCAGGTGGCCTTCCTCCGCCGTAATCAGCGGGTCCATCGCCAGCCTTGCCCCGGATGAGAAGCAACGACAGCGTTCATCGAGCCAGCGGTTCGTATTTTTTCGAGGTTCGCGTCGGCAGGCGAAAAAGCCAGCTTGAAGCGGTCGCGCCAAGTGTTAACGCAGCCACTTTGCCTGCTGCGCAGGGGTCAGGATCGTGGACATGAGCGACATGACGTCACGAACGTCGGTCGCGGCGCTGTCGTAGCAGGCGATGGCGTCGTCGGGCATCAGATACGGATTGATCATGTCGCGGTCGGCGCTGCGCACCAGCTCTTCGATCGATCGCTGCACCACTTCGGTCTCCCGAGTCTTGGGATTGCGGCTTATGAGAACAGCGTAGCGCGAAGCGTTGGTCGCCAGCGTGCCGCCGACGCAGTTCGCGTGCACGAGTCCCTGCAGCAGCCGGGCGCCGTAGGGCAGGCTGTTGGAATGCTGCTGGTTGCCCGAGGCCGGGTTCGGCAGGATCGGTACCGTCAGGTTCGATGTGAAGATGCGCACCCCCGGCGGAGTGATCTGCGAGGGTCGCACGAGGGCCGACTGGAAGCAGCCGCTCTCCGGGACTTCGACGTGATCGCCCTCGATCAGGGTCATGTCATCGACCTGCGCGCCGGTAATCGCGCCGCGCCAATCGAGCACGAAGGTGCGGCCGTTGCGGTGGACGCGAACGGCGGACAGATCGGCGTCCGGTCGCACGCCGCCGGCCGCGCGCAAGGCGGCCGGGATGTAGCGCTCCATCGGATTGTCGCCGAACTTGGTCAGCGCCCGCTCGAGCTTGTCGGCGTCCCTGATGCCGCCGATCGTCTGCCGTCCGGCATTGAAGACGGCGCCGGAGACACTGACGTTGATAGGCGCGAATTGCACCGGCCGAACCGACAGTTTGACGGCGCCCTCGACGTAAAGACCGCCCCGGATCAGGGCCCGCTCGATCCGATGGGAAAGTTCGTCATTGGTGAGGCCGACGGCATCAATCTGGCCCGTGTAAGGAAATATGATGCGGCCGTCGGCGTTGACGACATAATCGCCGGAAAGCTCCGGCGCTCCGAAGACCGTCACGTTCAGCCGGTCTCCGGGCGAATAGCGCATCGCCAGTCGGTTGGGCGCGCTGCGGGCGCCCGGCGCCCCGCCTTTGCCCGCGAGTCTTGCGGCTTTGCTTGCCGGCATGATGAAGTCGGCCGTGCCGGGCGGCGGGCAGGCCTTGCTGGCGAATGTGAGCGCCCCCCGCCGACCCGATCTCACGGTCTTTTCGGGGTCATAGAGCGCCGAGTGAAGATTCGCCGGCGGGTTCATCTGGGCGCAGCCCGCCAGGCTCGCGACGGCAACGACGAGCGCGAGAACGGCTGGCGCGGCCGCGAGCGACCGTGCAGGCGATCGCCCGGCAAGCCGCCGGCGCGCGCGACGGAGTCCGCCCCGGACTGTGCTCGACGCTACCAACTGAACCCCGCTCCGCCGCACCATCCCTCGGCCGGGCGCCCCGACGCGCTCCGGCACCGTTGGCGATGCCGCCCCTCAACGCACAAACCCGCCCGGCACGCGGCCATGCGGACGCGAACCGGCCTCAGGCCGGAGCTTGGTCCGCTGGCAGCGTGCCCTGCGAACGGCACGGTACACTTGAGGTCATTAACGTTACCTCAACGTTCCCGAAGCCACGCAAAAGTCAGCGATCCGCCAGGGCCTCTCGGCGGGAACGTCGCTGCGCGCGCAGCCTGCGGCCCGCCGGCCGAGAGGCCCGCGGCGGGCTTTTCGCAGGGCCCGCCCGGCCCGCCCGGCGCCAACGCGAGGACCGGTTGACAGCACCTTAACCCTCCCCGAAGGTTGCCGAGCCTCGGGCGAAGAGCGCTCGAGAGTGTCGCCGGCCCTATGGGGAGGACCGCATGAGTGCATTTCTGAGCGCCGCCC
>CAYWBX010000094.1:0-2512 GCA_964456015.1 uncultured Hyphomicrobiaceae bacterium
GCTTTCGACGGCGCGGTAGTAGTCCCACCCTTCCGCTTCGTCCGGAAACAACCGGCACCAATCGGACCGGGGCACGCTGGCGACGCCAGGGAGGTAAGCAGTCTCAAAGGCCTTGTTGCCCATCGCGTCCGCGCATCCAGGTCATTGCTCGCGCGCTCGGGGACCAGCGGGAACAACTCACACAGCTGTCCCGTCCCGGCGCATAGCCCGGACCGCCAGCAATGCCCGTGCCATCTGCGGGGCCCACGGGCTTTTCAGAACCGCCTCGTTATTCGGCCGCCTTGATCTGCATCGGCTTGACCTCGGCCGACAGTCCATGCCGCGCCTCGATGGTGCGCGCGAAGTCGATCGAGCGCTCGACGACTCGGTGTCTCTGGCGATCAAGTGTTACCAAGTGATAGCTGTCCTCGAGCACGAGGACTTCAACCGGACCTGCGAGCTTGCGCTGCAGGTACATTGCATTGTCGAGATCGGCGATGTCGTCCTCGCGCGGGTGAATTATCAGGGACGGCGTCTTGATGCGTGGCAGCTCGCGCTTAACCACCGCGACGAGCGCGTTGAAATGCGCAAACGAGCGGACAGGGGTACTGAACACGCCAGCCGCCGAGCTGTCGCCACTCTGCATGCTGCGGACAACGAAAGCGCGGACACGCTCGTCCTTGATCCCGTAAGGTTCGTGCTCCGGGAGATTGATCTCGATCTTGAGGGGCGTCGGCCGGACATAGCGCAAGGCGCGCGCATACCAAGGCATGGACCAGCCGTTCATCCAGAGGGTCGGCGCATAGAATGCGAGGCCCTGGACCTCCTTCGGCTTCTCGTGCGCGAGGTGAGCCGCCAGAATTCCACCCATGGAAAGGCCGCCCGCGATGACGACATCGCAATGGCGCCGGAGGCGTTCAAGTCCGGCCTCGACGCTTGCATACCACTGCTGCCAAGTCGATGTCCTCAGCGCCTCGACCGTCGAGCAATGGCCGGCGAGCTGGCAGCAATGGACCGAATACCCGGCGCGGGCGATCCCCTGGGCAACGAAGCGCAGCTCCATGGGCGTGCCGCCCAGACCATGCACCAGGAGAAAGCCTACGCGCCCACCCTGGTAGAATGTACTTCTGTCTGCTTCCTGCATTTTTCTTTCTATTTCTGTTTCTTGCTCATGCATCTTCAGCCCAGGCCGCACCTTCTAAGGGCAACGCATGCCAAGCGCTAGCCCCTCTATCGCATGGCATATGGCTCGTTTATGCGATGCACCAAACCTTCTGCTGCACGTAACTGGCGCAAGTCACGCAAGCAGAGCGATTTTCTCGTTCGCATGATGCATGCCACATGAGCGTGCCTCCAGCGCACGGTGGCCGTTGCCTTTCGACGCTCGCCGGCGATCAGGTGGGGAGCCCATTCCCGGTCAGCGCGCACAGGGCCGGAGCTGCACGCCTTGCGGGATGCTCATGAAGCGGCCGAGACAACCCGATGCAGAAGGCGGTCAAGCAACTTCAGAGCCAGGTCGATCTCCGGCTTCGAAATGTGCAAGCTCGGCGCCAGGGTGACGACGTTCTTGTAGTAGCCGCCGATGTCCAGCACCAACCCGTACTTTCGGCCGTCGACCTCCAGATCTCCCTTCATCGCTTCGTCGACCATCATGTCCGTCAAGCGCTTCGAAGGCGTGAAGCTGTCATGCGGTTCGCAGATCTCCATGCGCAGCGCCAATCCGAGGCCGTCGACATCGCCGATGATCTTGTAGCGCCGCTGCAGATCCTTCAGGCCCTCGAGGAAGATGGCACCTTTCTCCATCACCATCGACTCGTAGTCGGTCTCCGACAGCATGCGCATCGTCTCGAGCGCCACGCCGGTTCCCATGGGATTGGCATTGAACGTCGAGTGCGTGGAGCCGACGGGGAAAATCTGCGGGTTGATCAGCTCCTCGCGAGCCCACAAACCCGCAAGCGGATTGAGCCCGTTGGTGATCGCCTTGCCGAAGACGATGACGTCCGGCTGCACGTCGAAATGCTCGATCGACCAGAGCTTGCCGGTCCGATAGAAACCCATCTGGATCTCGTCCACGACCATCAGGATCCCGTGCTCGTCGAGCACCTTCTTCAAACTCTTGAAGAAGCCCTTCGGCGGAACGACGTATCCTCCAGTGCCTTGCAGCGGCTCGACGTAGAAGGCGGCATACTCCGCCTCACCGACCTTCGGGTCCCAGAGTCCGTAGTATTCGCTCTCGAACAGGCGCGCGAACTGCTTCACGCAATGCTCGCCGTACTCTTCCTTTGTCATGCCCTTCGGACCACGGAAGTGATACGGGAACGGCACGAACATCGCCCGGTCGCCGAAGTGCCCATAGCGGCGCCGATAGCGATAAGACGAGGTGATCGCGGAAGCACCCAGAGTGCGGCCATGGTAGCCGCCCTCGAAGGCAATCATCAGCGATTTGCCCTTCTTGTAATTGCGGACGAGTTTCAGGCTGTCCTCGATGGACTGACTGCCGCCGACGTTGAAATGGACGCGTCCTTTGAGGCCG
>CAYWBX010000094.1:2522-8443 GCA_964456015.1 uncultured Hyphomicrobiaceae bacterium
GCATCCCGGGCAATGACGGTCGCCAGCTCAATTTTGTCGCGATGCAGGTATTGCGAGGCCACCTGAGGCAGCGTGTCGAGCGTGCGCTTGACCGCGTTGTTGAGACGCGGATTGCGGTAGCCGAAATTCACGGCCGAGTACCACATCTGCAGGTCGAGGTACTCGCGGCCCGCGCTGTCGTACATGAACGAGCCATCGCAGCCGGTAAAGATCTTGGCCGGATTGGTGTAGTGCACGGTATCGCCGTGGGAGCAGTACTGGCTCTCGAGCGCCAGAAGCTCATCGTCGGTCATCGGCTCGCGGGCCGTTCCCTCCGACCAGTGAATTGACTTGTCCATGTGCTAGTCGTCCCTTCGCGCATCGGATGTGGAGGTGGAGGCGGCGTATTCCTCGACCCAAGAGGAGAGCAGCCTGGTGGCCTCCTCGAATCGGGTGAATGTGAAGTGGGGCAGCGCGCCCTTGCGGCAGTGACGGGCAAGGGAGCCCTTGGCGAGCACCAGATCGGCCTGTTCGGCGACGCAGAAATCAGAACGCCCGTCGCCGACGACAATGCGAACCGAGCCGACCGCTGCATCGGCGAACTGGCACTTGCAGTTGCCGGACAGCGACCGGCAGTCGCTGCGCGCGTGCGGGAAGCTCAAGCGCCAGCGATCTTCGCCAATCCAAGTCAACCGGTTCGCGAAGTAAGGCAGATCGACGCCGGCGCGTCGCAGCACGGAGCCGACGGTGCGATCAAGCCCATCTGAAACGACGATCGCCCGATGGCCGCTGGCGCGGCAGAGTTCTGCAAACTCCGGAAATCCGGGGTCGATGTCGATCCGCGAGATGAAGTCGTCATATTCTGCTGGCGTCGCACGGACCAGGTCGATTTGGCGGACCAGGCACTCGCGCGAGCCGATTAGCCCTCGCTTCCACTCCTCCTCGATTGCGTGCCACTGGGGATCGGCGAAGCGCTCAAGAAGGAGGTCCGTCGTGTCGACGGGCGCAATCGTCCCGTCGAAGTCGATAAAAACGTTACAGTTTACGCGTGAACTCAACTCGTGCCCTCAGCTCGTTGTTCGACCAGTCGAGTCGTCAGGTTAAGGAGTCCGGCCAGGGTGTCGCGCCTGCCCGTCGGCGCAGGGCTGCGGCCAAACTACGTTGCCAAGAAGGTCCGGCGGTTGCCCCTCGGGTCCATGGAGAACCCGGCTTCGGAAGTGGGCGCAACCTAGTAAAAGAAAAGAGGGTAAAAATCGGGCATTCTGACGCGCATGGTAACGTGGCGTTTACCGTAGCCATCCGATGGAAGCCGATTTGTCTGTCCTTACAACGCGTTGAATTGCGACAAGTCGCTTCGTTAACCAAGACTTGATGTTTTTCCGGACGCCAGCCCTGCAGGAATCAGCCGGCTGGGGCTCGGCTCTTGTCGCGCCGGTCGTCGCTTGTGCGCTCGAACAGGCTTGCTGCGACATAGGCGAGACAGGCACTAGCCAGCCCAAACAGATAGGGTAGCTCAAAGGCAAAAATGTATTTTCCGGACAACCACATGGCTATGCCGGTAAGCAGCGCCGCGACGGCGCACGCGGGACCGCCGAAGCGCGTGAACAGACCGAGCACAACAACGACGAAGGCGCCAGCACTGCCGAACGCGGAAGCTGTCTCGACCAGTTCCTTGATGCGTTCGACGGATTGGGCGAGGAACAGGGCGACGATGCTCAGGGCGACGACGGTCAACCGAACGCTGATCAGTTTGTTTCGTTCCGTCATGTCGGGGCGCAAACGTGTGATGATGTTATGCGAAACGTGGGCGGCAGGGGCGTGAAGCGCCGCGTGAACGACGGACAGAATGGCCGACACGAGAGCGCCGAGAAACAGGGCGTAACCGAGCGGCGGCAGGTATGCCGCGGCGAGCCGCGGAACCAACTGCTCGGGATCGTCAAGGCCTTTGACCAACCCTGGACCGACGAGACCGAGAAAGATGGGCAGCAAACCCAGCCCGAGATACATGAGGCCGCCGATCAGCGTTCCCGAGCGGGCCACCGAGGCCGACCGGGCTCCCAGGAACCGTGAAATCAGTTCGACTGAGACAATGCTGCCGCAGAGTACGATCGCGAGCTTTTCCACCTTGGCGAGCGGGCTTTCGCCGCCGGAGGAAAACGGCTGCAAGCGATCCGCGGGAACGGTCGCCAGTCCCGCCTGGACGCCCCCCAAGCTGATCGCGACGAAAACAAAGAGGACGCATAATCCAACGATCACTGCGATGCCCTGAATGAGGTCGGTGACGGCGTCGGCAAGCAGACCGCCGATGGTCGTGTAGGCCGCGATCAAGACGGCAGAGATCAAGATGGCGGTCGAAAGGTCAATGCCGCCGGTGCTGCTCAAGAGCTGGCCAAACGCCCGCACCTGGGCCGCAGCCCAGAAAACCGATCCAGGCAGCAGCACGAGGACGAACAGCTTCTCGACCCGCGAGGAATAGCGTTCGCGGATCATGTCTGCGAAGGTCGTCACGCCGCGTCTCCAGAGCGGCGCGGCAAGCAGCAGTGCGACGATCACGACGGCAAAGCCGTAACCGACCGGATCCGTCAGCGCGGCCGAGAGACCCTTGTCATAGATCTCGCCGGCAGAGACCTGGATGGCTTCGGCGCCGAACCAGGTGGCAAAGACGGAAAAGGCCACCAGACCCGTACCAAGCTTGCGGCCAGCAAGGATATAGTCCACGTCCGTCGCGATCTTGCGCGAATACCAGACCCCAATGGCAAACTGCACCAGCACATAGGTCAGGATCGCCGTGAGAACCGACCAGTTTATCGTGCTGCTCATTCGTTCCCCCCACCCGGAGCGTTCGGACGATTGCTGCGGCGTGCGGTGCAGTCATATCGTTGCGAGCCGCATCTTGCCAGCGGCGGCAGGCGCCGTTGCCGCCGGCGGCAAGCCGCATATGGGCGTCGGCCGGTAAGGGGCCTCGACGACAGGCCGACTCGGGTTTGTTGACAGCGACAAGCCGCAGGCGCTGTATGCCCCTGCCGCAACCACGCAAAACGAACGCACAGGACTCATGACCACTCATGGCAGCGGGCCACCGAAGCCGCTCACGTCGCAACGCTCCGGTCCGCTAACCGGGCAGATCAGCGTGCCGGGCGACAAGTCGATCTCGCATCGGGCGCTGATGCTCGGCGCCATTGCTGCCGGCACGACTCGCATCCGAGGGCTGCTCGAGGCCGAGGATGTCATCAACACGGCCAAGGCGGTGACGGCGCTCGGGGCACCGGCCAGCAAGCGCGGCGCAGACTGGGAGGTGCGGGGGCGCGGCGTCGGCGGCCTCATCGCTCCGCAGGGCGATCTCGATTTCGGCAACTCAGGCACAGGCTCCCGGCTGATGATGGGGGTGATCGCCGGCAACGACATCGAAGTGCGCATGGTCGGCGACGCATCGCTTTCGCGGCGACCCATGCGAAGGGTGCTCGATCCGCTGCGCCAGATGGGGCTCGAGGTGCTCGATGGCCGTGATACGCTTCCCCTGACGCTGCGCGGCACATCGAGCCTCGTGCCGATCGTCTATCGAACTCCGGTGCCGTCAGCCCAAGTGAAATCGGCGATCCTGCTCGCCGGTCTTGCGGCGGCGGGTGAGACAACCGTTATCGAGCGCGAGGCAACCCGCGATCACACCGAACGGATGCTTCGCTATTTCGGGGCGAGTGTCCGCAGCGAACGGCGAGACGGCGGCATGGCCATCACCGTCAAGGGCCATGCCGAGCTCGAAAGCCGCGATGTGACGATTCCGGCAGACCCCTCTTCAGCAGCGTTTCTGCTTGCCGCGGCCGCCATCGTGCCCGGCTCGGACGTCACCGTCACGGGCGTGCTCGTCAACGAAACGCGGACCGGCTTCTACAAGACTTTGCGGGAGATGGGCGCAGACATTGCCATCCTCAACCGGCGCGAGGAGAGCGGCGAGCCGGTCGCAGACATCCGGGTGCGATACCACAAACTGCGCGGGGTCAAGGTCCCCCCCGAACGCGCCCCGTCGATGATCGACGAGTATCCGATTCTTTCAGTCGTGGCGGCCTTCGCCGAAGGCGAGACCGAGATGGACGGCCTTGCCGAGCTCAGAGTCAAAGAAAGCGATCGTCTGGCGGCGACGGCCGCGGGGCTTAAGGCAAACGGGATCCCGGTAATCGTCGAGGGCGATCGATTGATCGTCACGGGAAAGCCGCGTCCGATGGGAGGAGGCACGGTGACGACGCACATGGATCACAGAATTGCCATGGCGTTTCTGGTGCTTGGGCTCGGCTCAGACCGCCCCGTGACGGTCGACGACACGACATTCGTGGCGACCAGCTTTCCTTCGTTCACCGGACTTCTCGGGCAAATCGGCGGCGTGCTGGGCTAGCCCCGAGATGGGGTCGCAAAGGTCCGGCAATGCAGGCTCGGACCTCAAGGTTGCCGGCGGGTGGCAACGAATTGGCAAGCTGCGTACAGAATACGTAGAGTCGCGTAGTGGACCGCGCAGCCGAACACCATATATTGAGCACACATAGGCGAGGCGAACCGTCTTCGGAGGAAACTTTGATGAAGAACCGTATGATAGCTCTGATGCTGGGCGCCGGCGCCATGCTCACGGCGATGGTTCTGGTCGCCTCGGACGCGGATGCCCGCGCCGGGCGCGGTGGCAGCGCGGGTTCGAGGGGGAGCAACACGTTCTCCGCACCGCCTACGACCACGACCGCACCAAAGCCTGCCGCGCCCATCGATAAGACGATTACCCAGCCCGGCCGGCAGACCGTTGCGCCAGGGGCGCCGCGCGCGGGCTCGGCGACTGCGGCGCAGACATCGCGCTTCGGCGGTCTGCGGGGGATCCTGATGGGCGGGCTCATCGGTTTTGCTCTGGCGAGCATTCTCGGGCCCGGCGTGCTGGCATCGATGCTCGGCAGCATTCTTTGGTTCGCGCTCATCGCCGGCGTGATCTTCCTGGCGGTGAGCTTTTTCCGTTCGCGGGCGGGCGGACAGCCCGCTCTTGCGACGGCGAGTGCGGCGGCGGGAGCGGCGGCGGCTCGCGATTCCATCGTGCCGCGCACTGGAAGCGGCTTTGGCGGAGCCTCGGGGCTTACCATCGTCGAGGCGGACTACAACGCGTTCGAGCGTCTGCTCGGTGACATTCAATTGGCCTATGGGCGCGGCGACATCGACGCGCTGTCGCGCATGACAACGCCGGAGATGCTGTCGTACTTCGCCAAGGAACTCGACGAGAATGCGAAGAGCGGCGTGCGGAACGAACTGTCGAACGTGAAGCTGCTGCAGGGCGACCTGGCGGAGGCATGGCGCGAGCCGGGCGGCGAGTATGCGACCGTCGCGATGCGCTATTCGATCATCGACGCCTTCGTGGAACTGAAGACCGGCAGGGTCTACTCGGGAAGCCGGACGGAGCCGCAAGAAGTCACCGAAATCTGGACCTTCTACCGGCCGGTCGGCGCGGACGCCACCAAGTGGGAGTTGTCGGCGATTCAACAGACTGGTTGAGAGCAAATAAGCTCGTGACTGATTGAGCGGGGCTGGCAGTTCAGCCCCGCTTTATTGTTGTCCATGGCTTGGCTGCGAAGGTCGAAGCGAGCCGAGGCGTCGAGACGGGTTGGTTGCCCAGGAACTCCCGGCGGGAAGGATCCGGCCGAGTGTGGTGCGGGGACTCGTCACTGGACGATTCGCGGTCTCAAGGGTCTCAGCTGGTGGAGGCAGTTCGCTGAGGTCGGCTGAGCATCGCTACAGATGCTACGACCCGGGCGAACCGGAAATCGGCCGCGTGAGACGCTGGGGTGCGTCCCGGCTTATTGTGGCGCGCGCGGTTCTCTACGATGGACTGAACAGCCGTACTCCGCCCACGCCACGCGAGGACGCTCATGAGCCGCGAGCCCACATCCGAAAAGGTATCAGGCAAGACGCTCGTCGCCGTC
>CAYWBX010000095.1:0-8423 GCA_964456015.1 uncultured Hyphomicrobiaceae bacterium
CGAGAAGCACGACGAGCGCGGTCGCGGCAAGCGCGCCGAGCATTCCGCCGACCGGCAGCGCCAGCGCCAGCGTCTGCGTGAGGCCCGTGTGAATGGCGAGAACGGCGCCGACGCCGGCACCGCTCGACGCGCCGATGATTCCGGGCTCTGCCAGGGGATTGCGCAGATAGCCTTGCAGCGCGGCGCCGGCGAGACCGAGCGAGGCGCCGATCAGGATGCACAGCAGCGTCCGGGGCAAGCGGATCTCGAGGAGGATCAGGGACGCGGATGCGGCGGGCAGGCCGAAGCCGCCGGGGCCGAGCAGCAGGGAGACCACGGCGAGCAGGGCGGTCGCCGCCGACAGCGAGGCGACGAGCAGCCGATCTTCGCGGCGCACGAGACGACCGAGCAGCGCGGCGATGGGTGGCAGTCTCAATTTCATCGGGTTCATCTGGCGGCGCGCCTCTCGATCAGCGCCTTGCGGGCCTCAACGAGCCGCCTCACGGCTTCGGCGACGTAGGGTGTGCCGCACAGCCAGTATCGCCACGGGACCGTGACCGTCGCGCGCTCGGCGCGCAGCCTGGCGAGCGCGGGATGGCGCAGGTTGTCGGCCGTGACCGTACGGTACTCGTCGACCGGACCGGTCAGAACGAGCAGGTCCGGCGGCGATGCGATGAGGCTTTCGAGCGCCAGCTTGCCGCCGGCGCCGAGGCCGAGATGGACGGCGTGATTGGTGAAGCCGGCGGCGGCGAGCACGTTGTCGGCGAGATTGCCGCTGCCCGATGCGATGTTGTTGACCTGATAGACGAGGGCGGACGGCCGCTTGCCCGCTTCACTCCTGCCGGTGTCGCCAACCGCCTCGGCGAGCCAGCGCTCGAAGGCGCCGACCACCGCCTCGCCGCGCTCGCGCTCGCCCTCGGCCTCGGCCACCCGGCGCACAACGGCCTTGATCCCTTCGATGTCCTGAGCGGCGGGGACCTTCTCGACCCGCCGGCCGAGGCGCTCGAGGACGGCCCCCGTCGCGGGCGTCGAGTAGGCGCCGGCCAGCACCAGATCCGGATCGAGCGCCAGAACGGCCTCTGCCTCGCCGCGTGTGGCCGCAATCCCGGCGACCCGGTCGTAGAGCGCCGATACGCTGCGGTCGGAGGCGAGATGCGAGATGGCCCGGATGCGCTCGCGCGGAACGAGATCGAGCAGGATCTGGTCGGTGCACAGGTTGATCGAGACGATCCGTTCGGGCGGCCGGGCCGGCGCGGTCCCCGTTTGCGCGAAGAGCGGGGCGGTGCCTGCGCCGACAAGGCCGAGTGCAAGGGCAAGGACGGGAGCCGCGGCGCGGCGACCCGCGCGGCGCATGCGCCAGACCGCCTCGGCGTCGCCCCGTGGCGGAGCTGCGCTGGATGGTGTGCCTCGCCAGCGTCGGCGGCATCTTCGCATTCCCGTCCCCCCGTTCACGCTCAACCGTTGCCCGGCACATGTCGGCGCACGCCGGCGCCCAGATGCTTTCGCGGCATCGCCGCAGGGTGAAGGATCTCCGCGATGATCTCCGCGCTCTCGACCAGCCGCGGTCCGGGCCTGTTGAAGTAGGCGTTGCCGTCGGCGATGTAAACGTTCCCTGTGGCAACGGCTCTGAGCCCGCGCCACGCCGGATCACGATCAAGCAACGGCATCTCGCGGCGAGATCTTTCAATCGGATAGCCACACGGCGCAACAAGGATGACATCCGGATCGGCGGCGGCAAGATCGGTCATGCTGATCCAGGGCGAGGCTGCCCCGGTCTCGCCGAAGAGGTTGATCGCGCCCGCCGTCGCGACGAGTTCCGGCATCCAATGGCCGCATGACATCAGCGGGTCGATCCATTCGATGAAGGCAAGGCGCGGCCGCGACAAGCCGGTCACGCGGCTCGCGATCGCATCGAGCCGGCGGCGCATCGCGGCATTGAGGGTTGATCCCGCATCAGGCCGTCCGAGCGCGGCGGCAATCCGCTCGTTGTCGCGGCAGATGTCGGTGAGCGTGTGCGGACGCAGTGAGACCACATTCGCGCGGCAGTCGACCCAGCTTGCCACCGCGCGCTCGACGTCGGCGAGCGAGACGGCGCACACCTCGCACTGGTCCTGCGTCAGGATGACATCGGGCCGGGCGTGCCGCAGTCCTTGGGCGTCGACCTCATAGACGGCAAGCCCGCGTTCGATCAGGGCCTTGACGCTTCGGTCGATGTCGCGGCCCGGGACGCTGGTGGGAAAGCGCGCTCGCGTCAGGCTCGGCAGGCGCTCGACCGCCGGCGGCCAGTCGCACTCATGCGAGCGTGCGACGAGCAGGTGGCCGGCGCCCAGCGCGCACACGACCTCGGTCGCGCTCGCGATCAGCGAGACGACGCGCGGGATGTCTGTCCGTGTCGCCTCGCTCACGCTACCGCAGCCCTAGTTCTCGCGACGCCGGAGCGCCGGCTCCACGTCGCCGCCGAAGCTCAGCCTGATGCCGCCATAGCCGGCCACTCCGGGCGTGTCGAAGCCATAGACCTCGAAGTACTTCTCGTTGAGGATGTTCTCGACGCGACCGAAAAGCTCGATACCCGGCGCCACCTTGTAGGCGAGCGCGGCGTTGACGAGCCAGTAGTCGCCGAGTTCGGTGCGCACGGGCGTCGTCAGCGGGAAGCCGAAAAAATAGCCGTCGATGCGGAACGCCGTGTCCTCCATCGAGCCATTGTAGAGAGCGGAGACCGTGGCATTTCCGCGGCCATTGCCGAAGAGGTAGGTGAGATCGACGCGCCCCGCGTGCCGCGGCCGCCGGATCTCGCGCAGTCCTGTCGCGTCCGTGGCGGTCAGGTACGTGTAGGACCCGGAAAGCAGGAGCTCGGGGCTCAGTGCCAGCCGGAGCGATGTCTCGATGCCGTCGCGCTCGCTGACGCCCGGAATGTTCACGGCCGTGAAGGTGAACCCGGGACCGGGCGCGAAGCCATTGATCTTGTTGGTCAGATCCTGCTGAAAATAGGTCACGTCAAGGACCGCGCGGCCCGCCCACAGAGATAGCTCGACGCCGGCGTCCCAGCCTTTGCTTTCCTCGGGAAGCAGGTTGGGGTTCGGTGTGAACGAGCCGGGGATGAGACCGAAGTTCTCGAACATGGTGGGCAGCTTGACGCCGGTGCCGATGCTGGCGTGCGGGCGAAGACCGAGCTCCTTGAGACGCAGCGAGGCCGCGAGCCGCCAGGTGTTGAAGTCGCGGAATGTGTCGTTGTCGTCGCGCCGGATGTTGGCGGCGAAGCTCAGCCGGTCGATGTCGGTCTTGTACTCAAGGGCTGTCGCGATGCGTCCGCGCTGGCGCGTCAGACCGTCGGCGAAGTCGGAGAGCGGCGTGAACGCCTCGTCCTCCTTTTCAAGGAGCGCGGCGATGCTGTGCTGCGCCTGAAGGAGTGCCGGCGTGTCGAAGCGCCAGGTGCCGAGATAGCCGTAGCGCACCGTCTCGCTGATGTTGTTGGTGAAGAACGTCGGCGAAAGATCGGATGTGCGCGTCTCGTTGCGCGTTGCGCGCACGATGTGCGTCAGTCGGCCGTCGAGCGTGTCCCACCGCAGATTGACGCCGCCGAGGAACAGCGAGCTCTGGAACCTGGACGGATCGTCCACCTGCACGGCCAGAGTTCCGACCGGCCCGCCCTCGGTGTCGCGGTCGCCGCGCTTGTCGCTGTAGCGGACGTTGAGGTCGAGAACGAGGCCGTCGGCGATGCGCACGCCGCCCTTTGCCAGCACGGTCTTGAGCGTCGCCCCGTCCGCCTCCCGGCCGATCGGCGAGACGTCGAAGCCGGTCGAATGCCGCTCGTGATAGCCGATGGAGGCCCAGGCGTTCGTGTTGCCACCCGATGCCCTGAGCGCGTAGTCGAACGTGCCGAACGCGCCGCCCTCCGAGCGCGCCGTGAGCTTGAGCGGTCCGCGACCGCCCGTCGTCACGATGTTGATGACGCCGCCGAGCGCGTTCGAGCCGTAAAGCCCGCTCTGAGGCCCGCGCAGCACCTCGATGCGCTCGATGTGCTCGGCCGAGAGGTCCGAGAAGTCGAAGGCGCCGTTGGTGGTGTCGTTGGCGACCACGCCGTCGATGAGGACGAGCGTGTGGTTCGCTTCGGCGCCGCGGAGGCGCACCTGCGTGACGGCGCCGAAGCCACCGCTGCGGCTCACCTGCACGCCCGGAAGGCTGCGCAGAGCGTCGGCGGCGTGCCGGACCTGCTGCCGACGCAGTTCTTCGCCCGAGACGACGCTGACGGCGGTGCCGATCGCTTCCCGGCCGTAGCCGGGAGCCGAGCCTGCGGCGCCGTTGCCGCCGCCCGCACGGTCGGCCGCCGCATCATCGTCCGCCGGAGGCGGCGTGTCGCCGGGCGGTGTCTCTGCGTCCCGGCGTCGCGCCGCAGGCGGGGCGGCGAGCGACCCGCCTTGCACGTAGATCCCGGGCAGCAGCGTTTGCGCGTGAGCGCGTTCGAGCATCGGACAAGCGGCGGAGAGCGCCGCCAGCGAGAGTGCGCACACGCCTGAAACTGTTTTCGTCATGGGTGCCCCGTTCGTTGCCGACGGGAGCGCGCACCGGACATGGGACAGCCGACCGCGCCGCTAGCGGCGAGCGGCCTCAGCTGGTTGCCAATCGGAGGACCAAATGCCCTTGAGCGGCGACGCCACGATGCGACGACTCCCTGCTTGACTGCAGTCGCCACGACGGTGGTCCGCTCTCCCGCGCGCCCCGCACGGCAGATGGGCGACCCGTGCCGGCAGGTCTCCTGGCTTGCGGCTCGATCGCTTCTACCCGGCCTTCCCGACGAACGCCGACGTGCGCCGTCAGTGGCATCTTTGGGCGAAGCTCGCCGCTTACAGTTGCGGGGGCAGCCGCGGCTTCGCGCCGGCAGGGACAGGTCCCCAACGGCACTGCACCGCGTTCCCTTTTCACCGGCCATCCGGTCGGATGGCTGGAACCGACACGATGGCGTGCATGGGATCGCCACGACCGATGGGAGTCAACCGGCATTGGACCGTCCCATTCGCGCAGCGGACCGGCTGTGGCGCGACAGGCACGATCGCGATCTGCAACCGGACGCTCCTGCAAGGCGCGTCAGAGGCCGATCTCCTCGAAGCCGATCTCGATACCTTCGCCGGCGATGCCCGAGAGCCGCCTTAGCCCCACGCCGAGGCGTCGCTGCGGCCAGTCGATCGTGAAGAGCCCGAAGTTGTCCTCGGCGAGCATCGGCGTGAGGCGCCCGGCGTCCGCGGGTTCCGCGCCTGCGCGCGAGAGATTGAGGGCGCTCGACGTGATCTCGTAGAGGGGATAGGGCAGGCCCCGCGTCCGCCTGTAGATGGCGGCGCGATGGCGGTCGCCCGAGATGACGATGACGCCGCCGGCACCGCTGGCGGCGACAAGCCGGCAGAACCTTTCGAGCTCGTGCGGCAGATGGCCCCAGCGTTCGAAGCCATGGGCGTCCGCGAGAAGCTGGATCGACGAGACGACGATCCGCAGCTCGGCGGGTACCCTGAGCTCATCGGCGAGCCAGGCCCATTGCGTCTCTCCCAGCATCGTCTTGGCGGGATCGGGATCGGGCTTATAGGGGCCGGGCGTGCCGGACATGAGGCGTTCCGCCGCTGGCCTCGGCGCGAAAGCCGATCGGAAGGTTCGCAGATCGAGAAGGATCACCTGCACGCGGCGACCCGGAGGGCCGATCACCACCGCCCGGTAGATGCCGGCTGCCGGCAGTTCCGCCTGCGGCACGCCCCAGAAGGTCGCGAACAGCTCTCGCGATTGGGACTTGAAGGGAAAGTCGGCGCCGGCGTCGTTGCGTCCGTAGTCGTGATCGTCCCAGGTGGCGAGAAACGACATGGCCTCAGCAGCCGCCCGGAAGTCGGCGTGGGAAGCCTGCCGGGCGTAGGCACCGGCGAGTTCCGTGAGGGCAGCATTGGAGACGTCGCCATAGACATTGTCGCCAAGCATCAGGAAGAGGTCCGGCTTGGTCTCGATCACGCGCCGCCAGATCGGTTGCGGCCGGTCCTGATGGAGACAGGACCCGAACGCGATGCGCTGCAGGACGGCGCCCGCATCGAGCGGGAGCCACCTCGTTCCGGTCCCGCCTTGTGCGTCTGCCGACGCCAGCAGCGTGGCGGCCGGAAGGCCGAGGAGCGCACGCCGGGAGACGGCGACGCGTGCGGCTCGCCGGAGATCGCGCGCCGTCATTCCCGGTGCGCCTCCGGCTGCAGGTTCCTTAAAGGCACCATGCAGCGAGCGCGGAGAGATCCGCGATGATGGCCTCGTGTCTGACCGCGATGAGATAGACGGCTCCCAGCAGCAATAGGATGACGAGAACCCGAGCCGAGAGGCGGGCGCCGGCCGTTGCCGCAGCGATGCTTCTTGCCGTCTCTGGAGCGTCAGGTCGAGTGGGCAGCATAGAGGCCTCGCAGTCGCACTCAGGAGCCGATTGCCGCGCGTGCGTCCCGCAATCGCTCGACCGGCCGCTCGCGGATCGGCAGGTGCAGCAGCGCCGCGACCAGGGCCAGCGCGATGCAAATCCACCACATCATATCATAGGAGCGGGTCGCATCGTAGAGGACACCGGCGAGCCACAGGCCGGAGAACGAACCGAGCTGGTGCGAGAGGAAGACGAAGCCGAACAGCATCGACATCCACTGCGGGCCGAAGAATGTCGCAACGAGCGCGCTGGTCAGCGGCACCGTCGAGAGCCAGAAGAAGCCGAGCAGGATGCTGATTCCGATGATGGTCCAGGCGTCCAGCGGCAGGAAGAGCAGGCCCAGAAAGGCGAAGCTGCGCATGAAGTAGATGAAGCTCAAGCCAAGGCGTTTTTCGGCAATGCGGGCCGACTGGCCGGCAAGATAGGTCCCGATGATGTTCGCGACGCCAACGGCGGTGAGCGCCGTGACCGCGACCCAGGGAGGCAGTCCCTTGTCGGAGACGAACGCCGGCAGGTGCACACCGTAAAAGGCTACGTGGAAGCCGCAGACGAAAAAGCCGCTCGTGAGCAACCAGAAGCTTGGATGCCGGAATGCCTCGCCGAAGGCTTCGCCGAGCGACTGGCTGCGTGCGCCGGTCATCTGGGCGGGCTTGCCTGCGAGCACGGCGGCGAGCGGGATGATGAGGGCGATGGTCGCGGCGACGACCAGCAGCGTCTTGGACCAGCCGAGCGTCTCCATGAAGAAATGGGTGTAGGGAAATGCGACGAAGCCGCCGATTCCGGCTGCCATGCCCAGCGAGGCGAGCGCCTGCGGCCGCTTGTCGGGCGGCGCAGCGCGGCCGACCGCGCCGACGAGGGCAGTAATTCCCGTGCCGCCGATACCGATGCCGAGCAGCACGCCGCTGACGAGAAGATCGGTACCGCTCGCCGCCCGGTACATGAGGTAGAGTCCGGCGATGGTCGCAAGCGCGCCGACGACCAGCGTCCGGCCCGCGCCGAAGCGATCGGCGATCGCGCCCATGGGCACGGCGGCCATGCCCCAGACGAGATTGGCGATGGCCATGGCAAGGGAAAAGGGCTCCCGCCCGATCTTGAGCTCTTGCGTCATCGGGGTGAGGAACAGGCCCATGACCTGGCGCAGGCCCATGGCGACGGCAACGATCGTGCCGGCGGCGGCGACGACCAGCCAGAGCGGCCGGACTTTGACTGGCAGTTGCGATTGAGCGCTCATGATGTTCTCCGGTGGCGCGGCCGGCTTAACGCACCATCCGGCAACCCGGCAAGTTGCGATTTCTCATCCCGCGGACGAGTTTTCGTCATCCCGGCACGTTGTCTTGCGCCGTTGCGCCGGCAAGCGTGCGGCGGAGGATCTCGCGCACGGGGCCGCCGGCCTCGCCAAGACCGCGCACGATGAGTTCGATCGGCCGCTTGGGCACGATCCGGAACAGATGATAGCGCGCCATGGGCTCCTCGCCGACCGGGCGGGCGGCCGAGGCCGAAGGCACGCCGACGACGGGGATCAGGCCGTCCGGACCGCCATGCAGCGTCTGCTGGAATCGATGGTTGTGTCCGTAGAGGACCAGCTCGGCGCCCGCCGACGACAGCACGGCGGCGACCTCGGCGGCATCGGCGAGCGCCTTGGAGCGCCGCGCCAGTCCCGGCAACGGCGGGTGATGAATGAGCACGACCCGCGTCAGTTCTTCATCGCGGAGCTGTCGCAGCATCTGCTCGAGTGCGGCGCATTGCTCCCTCCCGACGCGTCCGCCGGCAAGCAGCGGTCGCGTGGGGATCGCCGAGTTGACCCCGACGAGCGCCACGCGACCGAGCCGGCGGACGAACGGAAAACCTCGGGGGCGGCCGGGCTCGAAGGCGGTGGCCGTTACCTCGCCCGTCATGTAAGCCCGCCAGCGCTCGATGCCGTCAAAGCCGCCCAGCCGTGTGTAGATGTCGTGGTTGCCCGGGACCACGGTGAGCGCGGCCGGCGCAGCCATACGCTTGAGCCAGGTTTCGGCCGCCGCAT
>CAYWBX010000096.1:0-228 GCA_964456015.1 uncultured Hyphomicrobiaceae bacterium
CCTTCGCCGTCGCGCGCGAGACGATGCGCAAGCTCCGGATGCCGGTAATCGATGCCGGCGCCGACGTGGGCGACGGCGACGCCCCCGGGGTCGCGACCGGCAGGCGGCGTCGGGGCGGGCTGGCCTGCTGACGCGTCGGCCGAGGCGGCAACCAGGAGGACCAGCGCCATCAACGCGGTCGCGATCGGGAAAGACGGGGCCTCGCTCATGAGTCTGGCTCGCTGCCGG
>CAYWBX010000096.1:238-8398 GCA_964456015.1 uncultured Hyphomicrobiaceae bacterium
GCGAAGACGACCTCGGTTGGGCGAGTCCCAGGCGGCGCGCGATCAGATCGGCGATGCCGGCGATGTCGTCGAGTGCGAACACCGGCCGGCCGGCGCCATCGACTGGATGATCGGCGGCGACGGCGATCACATGCGGGTCCGCGGGCGCCATCGGCTCGTGCGTGAACGAAGCGGTTCGCCGCGCCTCGATCTTGGGGATCGGCGCCTATTTGTAGCCTTCGACGATAATGAGGTCGGCAGGCTCGAGCATTTGCAGCACATCGGCGAGGTCCGGCTCCGGTCGACCCTGAAGCTCGCGGATGATGGCCCAGCGGTCGCGCGAGACGACCGCAACCTGCCCGGCGCCCGCGCGGCGGTGGCGTGCGCTGTCCGTTTCGGCCGTATCGATCTGGAAATTGTGATGCGCGTGCTTAACGGTCGCCACCGTGTAGCCGCGCCGCGTGAACTCCGCGACGAGGCGCACGGTGAGCGTGGTCTTGCCGGACTTCTTCCAGCCGGCGATGCCGATCACGGGTGTGCCGTCGCGGCCGAGAAGCCTTGTCATGGCGGCAGCACGGCCAGAAGGCGGCGCGCCTCGTCCAGCTCCTCGGGTGTGTTGGCGTTGAAGAACGGGTCGATGGCGCGCCCGCGCGCCGCGATTGGGGGAAAGTCCACAGGGACCGTGCCGTGCCTGTCGGTGAACGCCAGGACCTTGCGGATGCCGCGCGCGAGTTCGTGCTCGAGATCGTTGGCGTGCGCGATGGGCCACAGGCCGATGACGGGATGCAGCGCGCCGCCCGAGGCGGCCAGCGCGATGGCGCCGGGCCGTCCGGCGACGGCATCCGACAGGCGCGCGACCAGATCGTCGGGCAGGAACGGCGCGTCGGCGGAGGCCGTGGCGATGTGCGTCGGGGCCGGACTCATTGCGGCCGCCCATCGCATCCCCGCAAGGACGCCGGCAAGCGGTCCGACGAAGCCGGCGATGGTGTCGGCGATGACCGGGAGCCCGAAGGCGGCAAAGCGCGCCGGGTCGCCGTTCGCGTTGATGGCAAGGTGCGAGACTTGCGGCGCGAGCCGGGCGATGACGCGCGCAAGCAGCGGCGCGCCGCCAAGGTCGAGCAGGCCCTTGTCGCCGCCACCCATGCGACGTGACTGCCCGCCGGCCAGTATGACCCCGGCAATGCGATTTCCAGAACTCTCCGCTTTGGTCATTCCGGCAGCATAAGGGGGAGATGCGCTGCCCGCCAATCCGCGCCGGCGAGCCTTGGGCGTGGAGTGAGCCGCTTTCGCCGCAGCCGGCGCTGGCGGGGAGGGACGAGGCCAGCGACGCACCCGTGGCGGGCTGGCCAGCGCAGCCGTTTCCGGGCGGCTCGCGGAGGCTTGAACGCGGCCGCGCCGGGACCTAAATCCGGCGACCGTAAGCCAGACTTTGCCGGGATTTACGCCAGATGCCAGCCGATGCCGTTGCAACGCAGCACAGTCACGCCTTCCAGGCCGAGGTGGCGCGTCTCCTGCACCTGATGGTGCACGCCGTCTATACGGACAAGGAGATCTTTCTCCGGGAGCTCATCTCGAACGCCTCCGATGCCTGCGACAAGCTGCGCTACGAGGCGATCGCGAGGCCCGAGCTGCTCGGCGACGATGGCCGGCTTGCGATCCGGATCAGCATCGACAAGGCGAAGCGCCAGATCTCGATCGCCGACAACGGCATCGGCATGAGCGAGGCGGAACTCGTCGACAACCTCGGCACCATCGCCCGCTCCGGCACGCGGGCGTTCCTCGAGAAGCTCGCCCAGGGCAACGAGGCTTCGACGTCACTGATCGGCCAGTTCGGCGTAGGCTTTTACTCCGCCTTCATGGTCGCCGATCGCATTGAGGTGTTGAGCCGCAAGGCCGGCGAGGCGATGGCGCATCTTTGGGCCTCGGACGGGGCGAGCGGCTTCACGGTCGAGCCGGCAAAGGACGACGCCGCCGCGCCCAAGCGCGGAACCGTGGTCCGGCTGCACCTCAAGGCCGACGCCGGGAGCTTTCTCGAAGCCGGCGAGGTCGAGCGAATCGTCAAGACCTACTCGGACCACATCCTGTTCCCGGTTGAGCTCGTCGAGGCCGACGGCAAGGTGCGTCAGATCAATTCGGCAAGCGCGCTCTGGCAGCGGGCGAAGTCCGAAGTCAAGGCAGAGGAATACAAGGAAGTCTATCAGACCATCGCCGGCCAGTACGACGAGCCGGCGCTGACCATTCACTACAAGGCGGAAGGCCGCCAGTCCTACGCCGTCCTGCTGTTCGTTCCCGAGCGCCGGCCCTTCGACCTTTTCGACGTCGCCCGCAAGGGCCGGGTCAAGCTCTACGTGCGCCGGGTCTACATCACCGACGACGCCGACCTTCTGCCCGGTTACTTGCGCTTCGTGCGCGGCGTCATCGACAGCGAGGACGTGCCGCTCAACATCTCGCGCGAGATGCTGCAGAACAACCCCCTCGTCGGCCAGATCCGGCGCGCGGCGACCGGCCGTGTCATCAGCGAGCTCGAGCAGCTCGCCGAGAAGGAAAAGGAACGCTTCGAGAAGATCTGGGACACCTTCGGCACGGTCATCAAAGAAGGCCTCTATGAGGATTTCGAGCGGCGCGATCAGCTGCTGAAGCTGGCGCGGTTCCGCTCCACGGCCGGCGGCGGCTGGCGCTCGCTCAAGGACTACGTGGCCTCGATGCGACCGGGGCAAAAGGAGATCTACTATCTCGCCGGCGAGAGCCTCGAGCGGCTCAGGGCCAGTCCGCAGCTCGAGGCGGCGGCGGCGCGCGGCATCGAGGTGCTTTTGCTTCCCGATCCCGTCGACAGCTTCTGGACGGCGATGCCGCTCAAGTTCGAGGACAAGCCGCTGCGCTCGCTCTCGCAAGGCGAGGTCGATCTCTCCGGCGTCCCGCTGCTCAAGGAAGAGCCGCAGCCTGACACTGATGGTCCGAGCCTCTCCGTCCTGATCGCCAAGCTCAAGTCGTTGCTTGGTGAAGAGGTGAGCGACGTGCGCCTCTCCAAGCGGCTCGTCGCCTCGCCGGCCTGCCTCGTGGCGGCGGGAGCGGGGCCCGATCTGGCGCTCGATCGCATCCTGCAGCGTCGGCAGGAGGCCATCGGCGCCAAGCCGGTGCTCGAGATCAACGGCCAGCACGCGCTCGTCAAGGCGGCGGCCGAAGCCCTTGCCGCGGGGCGTGTGATGGAAACGGACGACATCGGCCGCCTGCTGCTCGATCAGGCGCGGCTGCTCGACGGCGAGCTTCCGGCGAACCCGGCGCGCTTTGCCGAGCTCGTCAATCGGCTGGTGCTCAAAGGGGTCGGGCGCAGCTGATCGCTGGAGGCCGGATCAGGCCGCGGGCTGCGGGCCGTCGTAGCCCTCGATGACGATCACCTCGCCGTCCGAGGCGCGGTTGCGCACCGCCTCTGCCGCCTTGTACTCGGGGCTCTCGTAGCAGGCGAGGGCCTTCGCATAGCTCTCGAACTCGATCACCACGTGGCGGGCGCGCGCCTTGCCGTGCTTCACGGTGAACTGACCGCCACGGACGAGGAACTTCGCCCCGTACTTCGCGAACGCCTTGGCGTTGAGAGCGACGTACTCCTTGTAGCCCTCGGGGTCGGAAACGTCGATGTGGGCGATCCAGTAGCCTTTGGGCATGGCCGAAGTCCTCGGGTTGCAGGATTGACGTGTCACTTGAGATGCCGGGCGATCTCGCCGGTGATGCGGCGCGCGGCGGCGGCGGGCTCGGCGGCGCCGGTAATCGGACGGCCGACGACGAGATGCGTTGCGCCCTCGGCGATCGCGCGCGCGGGCGTCATGACGCGAGCCTGATCGCCGTCCGGTCCTTCGGCGAAGCGAATGCCTGGCGTCACGATCAGAAAGTCCGCTCCCAGGGCCGCCCGAACGGCGGCGGCCTCCTGGCCCGAGGCGATGACGCCGTCGAATCCGGCAGCCCGGGCGAGCCGCGCGCGATGAAGGACCAGCTCCCGCGGTCGCAATCGCTCGATCCCCTGCTCGGCGAGATCGGTTGCGTCAAGGCTGGTCAGCACGGTGACGGCGAGAAGCTTCAGGCCCGAGCTGCCGCGGCCGCGCACGGCGGCATCGAGCGTCTTTCGGTCGGTTCCGTGAACCGTGAGGTAATCGAGCCCGAGCGCGGCGACGTTGGCAGTCGCCTTCTCGACCGTGTTCGGGATGTCGAGCAGCTTCATGTCGAGAAACACCGACTTGCCGGCGGACTTGAGCCCTTGCGCGAAGGCGAGGCCGCCGCCGAAGACGAGTTCGAGCCCGACCTTGTAGTTGAGCGCCTCGGGACCGATGGCTTCGACAAGAGAACGGGCGCGCTCGACATCAGGAACATCGAGCGCGACGAAGAGCCGTCTGCGGGGATCTCTGTCGGCTGTCTCCACGTCCTACCCCCGCATGACGTGCGCGGCGCGCGCGAGCTTCTGGATGACACCCTTATAGAGCTCCATCGCCGCCTTGTCCTTGAGATGGCCGTTGTCCTCGAAGGCGTCGCCGGCGCGCGGCACCAGGAACTGGTCGGGCAGGACCAGCGCGCCAAGACCGAGTTCCAGGCTCTGACGCAAGGCGAGGAGGCCTCGCACGCCGCCGAGCGCCCCGGGCGAGGCCGAGCCGAGCGCGAACACGCGCGACCTATAGACGAAGTTCGCCTCTTCGCCGTCCTCGCGGACGCGCGAGATCCAGTCGAGCGCATTCTTCAGAAGCGGGCTTACCGAGGCGTTGTATTCCGGCGCGACGATCATGACGCCGTGGTGAACCATGAAGAGCGCCTTGAGCTTGCGGGCGTTCTCGGGCGCACCGTCGCGCGCTTCGAGATCGCCGTCGTAGATCGGCATGGGGTAGTCGCCGAGGTCGGCAAAGGTCGCGCTGATGCCATTGGCATGGGCGATGTCGGCGCCGAGGCGCGCAAGCCGCTTGTTCAGCGAGCCTTCCCGCGCCGAGCCGGCAACAAAGAGCAGCTTGATGGAATGCGGCATCGCGGTTCGATCCTGTCTTCACCATCATCCGTCTGGTTGGACGGCCTTAGCCAGCCACTTCCCCTCAGACAAGATATGTTATAGTATAACTAAATTTCGCTACTCGGCCACGGGGCGCTTTCAGCGGCGCGATCCGGTCCACAAGGGAACATGCCCAATGTTTGCCCGTCGCATTGCAACCGTGATCTGCGCGGTGCTGTCCGCAGCCGCGTTCGCTCTGACTGCATCGGCAGCGGCGGACGATCTCAAGGTGGTGGTCACCATCAAGCCGGCGCACGCGATCGTGGCGGCCGTCATGCAGGGCGTTGCGACGCCGGAGCTTCTCGTCGATGGCGTCGCCTCACCGCATACCTTCGCCATGAAGCCGTCGGATGCCAGGCGCGTCAACGCGGCGCACGTCTTCATCCGCGTATCGGAAAGCCTCGAGCCGTTCACGGCACGGCTCGCCAGGTCCTTGCCGGGCTCGGTCAGGGTCGTGACGCTCGCGAGCGTGCCGGGTCTCACGCTGCACAAGCTGCGCACGGGCGGCAGCTTCGAGGCGCACGCGCATGCGGAGAAGTCGCATGGCCATGGCCATTCCCATGGCAAGTCCGATACGGACGGCCACATCTGGCTCGATCCGGAGAACGCCAAGCTGATCGCGAAGCACGTCGCCGAGGTGCTCGGCTCGCTGCGTCCGGCCGATGCCGGGCGGATGCGGTCCAATGCCGAACAGTTCGCGGCCGAAGTTTCGGCGCTCTCCCGCGAAATCGAGGCCAGACTAAAGCCGGTCTCCGGGCGGCCGTACCTTGTCTTCCATGACGCCTATCAGTATTTCGAGCGCCGGTACGGGCTCACCCCGGTTGGCTCGGTCACTGTCAGCCCGGAAGTGCCGCCGAGCGCGAGGCGTCTCATGGAGCTCAGAGGCAAGATCGCAAGCCTGCAAGCCGTGTGCATCTTCGCCGAACCGCAGTTCGCGCCCAAGGTGATCGAGACCATTGCCGAGGGAACAACGGCGCGCAAGGGCGTGCTCGATCCGCTCGGGGCCGCGCTTCCGGCCGGGCCCGGGCATTATGCAGCCCTGCTCCGCGCGCTCGCCGAGGACCTCGCCGGCTGCCTCGCGAACCCCTCGTGAGGCCCATCGAGCCTGTCCGGAGGCGGCGCCATTCGTTGACATCCCGTCACGTTGCGCTCCGGCGCCGGCTCCTCTACCGCTCGGACGCATGAAGCTCTATCGCGCCTTCGCAACCGTCGGCGGCCTCACGCTCGTAAGCCGGGTGATGGGCTTTCTGCGCGACATCTGCCTCGCCGCGCTGCTCGGTGCGGGCCCTGTGGCGGAAGCCTTTGTTGTTGCCTTTCGCTTCCCCAACCTTTTCCGGCGCTGGTTCGGCGAGGGCGCCTTCAATGCCGCGTTCGTGCCGCTGTTCGCCAAGCGGCTCGAGGGCGAAGGAAAGGAATCCGCGCGCCGCTTCGCGGACGAGGCGCTCTCGGGCCTCGCCGTCATACTGATCGCACTCTCCGCCGTCGCCATGATCGCGATGCCGCTGCTCATGCTGCTGTTGGCACCGGGGTTCACGGCAAACCCCTCCAAGTTTGACCTTGCCGTCGACATGTCGCGGATCGCTTTCCCTTACCTTTTCTGCATGTCGCTCGTCGCGCTCCTCTCGGGCGTGCTGAATTCGGTCGGGAAGTTCGTCGAGAGCTCGTCCGTCTCGATCGTCCTCAATGCGACGCTGATCGCGGCCATGGGGCTTGTGCTGGCTCTCGGCTACGGCAATGACCGGGGGGCGGGGCTCATCCTTGCCTGGGGAATTTTTGCGGCGGGCGTGCTCCAGCTTCTCCTGCTTCTTGACGGCGCACGCCGCAACGGGCTCATGCCGCGGCTCGTCCGGCCGCGCCTGTCGGACGACATGCGCCGGCTCATCCGGCTTGGCGTTCCGGGGGTCGTTGCCGGTGGCGTCACGCAGATCAACATCGTGATCGGCAGCATGATCGCCTCGCTCGAGGCGGGAGCCGTCTCCTGGCTCTACTACGCCGACAGGCTCTACGAGCTTCCCCTCGCCATCATCGGCATCGCCATCGGGGTGGTGCTCCTGCCCGACATCTCGCGGCATCTGCGCGCCGGCGATGAGGCGGCCGTCATGGACTCGCAGAACCGCTCGCTCGAGTTCGCCATGCTGTTGACCGTGCCGGCGGCCGTAGCCCTCGCAGTCATTCCGCGGGAGATCGTCTCTGTTCTTTTTGAGCGGGGCGCGTTCAAGGCCTCGGACACGGCGGCTGTGGCGCCGGCGCTCGCCTTCTTCGCGGCGGGCCTGCCGGCGTTCGTCATGATCAAGGTGTTCTCACCGGCCTTCTTCGCGCGCGAGGACACCGAGACGCCGATGCGCTATGCGGTCTGGAGCCTTATCGCCAACACCATCGGGTCGATTGGTCTTTTCTTTCTCTTTCGCGCCCTCGGATGGCCGCCGCACGTCGGGATTGCCGTCGCGACAGCGGTCGGCGGCTGGCTCAACGCCGGACTGCTCTACTCGGCCCTCATCCGCCGCGGCCACTTCGTCGCGGATCGCCGCCTCGTTCAGGCTTTGCCAATGATCGTTCTCTCGTCCGGCGTGCTCGCTTTGGCCTTGTGGCTCGGCAAGGATCATCTGGCCCCGATGCTCGCCGCCGGCCAGCCTCTCGCCATGCGGGCGGGTGCGCTGGCGCTCCTCGTCGCCGTCGGGACCGCGATCTATTTTGCCGTCGCCATCGCGACCGGGGCGCTGCGTGTGGCGGCGCTGAAGCGGGCGCTGGGCCGCCGGCGCTGACTCGCTTGCGCGGCGGCGAAGCGCCGGCTCAACTCTTGCCCTCCATCTCGTCGAGCGCCTTTTTCGCTGACCGGAAGGCGTCGATGGTCGCCGGAAAGCCGGCGTAGCAGGCGACGTGGATCAACGCTTCGCGGATCTCTTCCTTGCTGCAGCCATTGTTGACGGCCCCTCTCGTGTGGACCGCAATCTCGTGCGAGCGGCCGAGCGCCGTGAGCACACCGAGCGTGATGAGGCTGCGCTCCTTGCGCGTGAGGCCGGGGCGGGTCCAGAACTGGCCCCAGCCGATCTCGGTGACGATTTCCTGCAAGGGCCCAGTGAAGTCGTCGGCGCCGGCCAGCGAGCGGTTGACGTGGGCATCGCCCAGCACTTCCTTTCTCAGCTTGAGACCTTGGTCGTAGG
>CAYWBX010000097.1:0-8380 GCA_964456015.1 uncultured Hyphomicrobiaceae bacterium
GCCTGCCGTCGCGGGTGCAACTATTGCTGCCACTCCTTTGTCGCGGTTCTTGCGCCCGAGGTCTTCCGGATTGCGGCGTTGCTGCGCACGTGCCGCGATCCGCGACTTTCGCCAGCAGCCATCGCTCAAAAGGCGGCCCCGCTCAAGGGCATCAGCGTCGAAGGGCGCATCGGCGCCAAACTCGCCTGCCCGCTGCTCGTCGACGGCGACTGCGGCGTTTACACGTCACGACCGCTGGTTTGCCGGCAGGCAACATCGCTATCGGTCACCGCCTGCCTCGACGAGTTCGAGAACCCGGACCCCAATGACCAGATCGAGATCTCGGCGGCGCATGTCACGCATGCGAGTAACGCCAACGTCATATTGATGGCGGCGCTCAAGGCCGTTGGCCTCTCGAGCGATGCGCTCGAGCTGTCGGAAGCTCTCACGGTCGCGCTGGCTGACTCCGGCAGCGAAGAGAAGTGGCTCGCCGGTGAAGATGTCTTTGCCGGCGTCGCGCGCCACCGCAGCCGAACGAACGGCACGGCCCTCATGGCGCAACGCATCGCCCGCGATCTCGCGACCTGAACGCATGCGCCGGACCGGCATGCGGCCTGCCCGCACCCGGGGAATTACCGCGCTGGATAGCCCGTCTGCTTGGGAGATCTGCGCTACTTCTTTACCAAGGCGTCGCGGATCTCCTTGAGATAAACTTCGGAAGCGGGTGGTGGTGGCGGAGTTGCCGGCGCCGCCGGCTTCTCGAACCGACGCTTGGCCTCGTTCATCGCCTTGACCACGAGGAAGAGACACGCCGCGATGATGAGGAAGTCCACAACGGTCTGAATGAATGCGCCGTACTTAATGGGTCCCAGACTGAGCCCCTTGAAATCGGGCGCACCGCCGAGCGAGGCTATGGCCGGCATCAGGATGTTGCCAACCAACGATTCGACGATCTTGCCGAAGGCCGTGCCGATGATCACGCCGACAGCGAGATCCACGACATTGCCCTTCATCGCAAATTCCCTGAACTCCTGCAGCAGTGACATGCGGCCGATCCTTTCCCCTCCTTGTTGCCCTGGTGCCGAACCGCCCGCTCGCCGGCGGCTCGCCGGGACAAAGTAGGCAGACTGACAATTGTCGCGCAACCGGCATCCTGGCGACGCGATGGCGTCCCTTGCGCAGCGATGGGCGGCCGGCGCCTGCGGCATCCCCGCCCAAAGGCCGAGCCCGCCTCTGCGTTCGCCTAAAGTCCCAGGCTTGAGCCTAACCACGGCTCCTTCTCCCCATCGCCTCGCGGCCGCACAGGCGCTAGGGTAAACTCTCGACCCTGCGGCGAGCCATGATCGAAAGCTGGACACTCGCAGTACTTGCGCTCGGCTATGTCGGCGCTCTTTTTCTGTTGGCCTGGATCGGCGACCGGTTCCTGCGGTCGCCGGCAGCAGGCAAGGGCCGGCCGTTTCTCTACGCACTGTCGATTGCGGTCTACTGCACGTCCTGGACCTTCTACGGCAGTGTCGGTCTGTCGGCGTCCACGGGCTACGACTTCCTCCCCGTTTACATCGGGCCCATACTTCTGTTTGCGGTCGGCTGGCCCCTCGTCGTTCGAATCGTCCGGCTTGCGAAGAGCCAGAACATCACGTCCGTCTCGGACTTTCTCGCTGCGCGCTACGGCAAGAGCCCGGCAGTCGCCGCGCTTGCCACCGTGATCGCGGTCGTCGGCGTGTTGCCGTACATGGCGCTCCAGCTCAAGGCCGTTGTCGTCTCGATCGAAACCCTGCTCGGAGAAGACCCGACGTCGGGGCTGGCCATCCTGGGCTCCTTCAGCATCGACATGGCGCTGGTGATTGCTGTCCTGCTCGCGGCATTCGCGATCCTGTTCGGCACGCGGCACATTGATGCCACCGAGCACCAGGATGGGCTGATGCTGGCGATCGCCGCCGAATCGCTCGTCAAGCTTGCCGCGTTTCTCGCAATTGGCGCTTTCATATTTTTCGGAATGCTCGGCGGGCCCGGAGCATTCATCGACAAGATCAGCTCGTCTGCCAAGCTGCAGTCGCTGTTCGGCTCGGGGCTCAATGGCGGATGGTGGCTGACCGTCACACTGCTGAGCCTTGTTTGCATCGTCCTCTTGCCGCGCCAGTTCCATGTGACGGTTGTCGAGAACCACTCGGAAAGCGAGATCCGACGAGCGGCGTGGCTTTTTCCGCTCTATCTCATCCTGATCAACCTGTTCGTGGTGCCGATCGCGGTCGCCGGTCTGCTGCTGCTGAAGCCGGGGACTGTGGCAGCTGACATGTACGTGCTTGCGCTGCCGTTGGCGGCCGGCGCCGAGTGGCTTGCCGTGATTGCTTTTCTGGGTGGCGTGTCTGCGGCGACCGCGATGGTGATCGTCGACGGCGTCGCGCTGGCCATCATGGTCTGCAACGGTCTCGCCGTGCCTTGGCTGCTCCGTCGCGAGCCGGAAAGCCCGGTGCTCGTCGCCGACATGGCGGGATACCTGCTGCGAATCCGCCGGATCGCGATCTTCGTCGTGGTGCTGCTCGCCTATGTCGTCTACCGCGCGCTCGCACAGGTGCATGGGCTCGCCCAAATCGGCCTTGTTTCGTTTTCGGCCATCGCCCAGCTCGCACCGGCGTTCTTCGGCGGCCTCTTGTGGCGGCGTGCGACGGCACGAGGCGCGATCGCAGGCATGAGCGCAGGCACGGCGGTGTGGGCCTACACGCTGGTACTGCCCTGGGCCGCAAAGGCCGGCTGGCTTCCGATCCATCTGACCGAGGAGGGCCCCCTCGGTCTTGGTTTCCTCAAGCCGGAAGCCCTGCTCTACCTCAACTTCGATCCTTTGTCGCACGGGGTCTTCTGGAGCCTGATCGCCAACATTTTCGCCTACGTATTCGTCTCGCTGCTGCGCCCGCCGGTTCCAATTGAGCGACTGCAGGCCCACGCCTTTGTCCTCGACGAAATTCCAAGACCGGCGTCGGCCGCTTCGTTCCGGCTCTGGCGGACGTCGCTGTCGGTCGGCGACTTGCAGCAGACGGCGGGCCGCTATCTTGGGGTCGAGCGCGCTCAGCGATCCTTCGAGGAGCACGCACAAAGCCGGGGCATCGCATTGAAGCCGCAGGCCGAAGCCGACGTCGGGACGATCCGCTTCACGGAGCACCTGCTCGCCAGTGCGATCGGCGCCGCCTCGGCGCGACTCGTGCTGTCGCTGCTTCTTCGGCGAGGCAATGTCGCAAACGCCTCCGCCTTGCGCCTACTCGACGATGCCTCCGAAGCGCTGCAATACAACCGGGACCTTCTGCAGTCCGCCATCGATCAGGTTCGGCACGGTCTCAGCGTCCTCGACAAGGACATGCGGCTGATCTGCTGGAACAGGCAGTTCCGCGAGTTGCTCAGTCTGCCGCCGGACCTGGGCCGCGTCGGCGTTCCCCTGGAGCAGATCCTCCGCGCCGTGGCCGACCGCGGCGACCTCGGGCCCGCACCCGCCGACCACGCGGTCGCAGACATTTACGTCAAGCTTGCCGAGACGCGCGAGACCTTCCAGTTGCGGCTTGTCTCGACCGGCCGGATTCTTGAGATTCGCACCGCGCCGATGCCGCAAGGCGGCATCGTGACCACGTATGCCGACATCACCGAGCGATTTCAGGCATCGGAAGCCCTGGCTCGAGCCAACGAAACGCTGGAGCGCCGGGTGAGGGAGCGGACTGCTGAACTCACGCGCGTCAACAACGCACTCGCCATAGCCAAGGCCAAGGCGGACGAAGCGAACCTTGACAAGACCCGATTTCTCGCCGCCGCCAGCCACGACATTTTGCAGCCTCTCAATGCGGCGCGCCTTTATGCCTCGACGCTGGCGGAGCGCAAGCTCGATGCCGAGGATGGCCGGATTGCGCGCAACATCGACCGCTCGCTCGAGGCTGTGGAGGAGATCCTCGGGACGCTTCTCGACATCTCGCGTCTCGACGCCGGGCATCTCGTGGCGGAGATGCAGAGCATCAAGATTGCAACCCTCTTCGACCAGCTCAGGGTTGAGTTCGAACCTTTGGCCGCCCGCAATGGTCTCGAGCTGCGCTTCGTGGCGACCGAGGCATGGGTCAGATCGGACCGGCGCCTTCTTCGTCGCGTGTTGCAGAACCTCCTCGGGAATGCCCTGAAGTACACCCGACACGGGGGAGTGCTCGTCGGATGCCGCCGCCGGGGCGACTCCTTCGAAATCCAGGTGGTCGACACCGGCCCCGGAATTCCGCTCGCCAAGCAGGCATTGATCTTCAAGGAATTCCAGAGGCTTGAACAGACAGCCGCAACCGTGCGCGGCCTCGGTCTCGGCCTTTCGATCGTCGAGCGCATCTGCCGGGTGCTCGAGACGAACGTGCGGGTCGTCTCGACGCCGGGTCGCGGCTCGACGTTCTCGATCCTGCTGCCGCGATCGAAGCCGGATGCCCTGGCTGCGGCATCGGTGCAGCCGATCGGCATCGGTGGCCAGACCGCCGGCTGCCTCGTGCTGTGCATTGACAATGAGCGGCAGGTGCTCGACGGCATGCACGCGCTGCTCTCCGGTTGGGGGTGCGAAACGATCCTCGCCGAAAGCAAGCGTGAGGCGCTGGCGGCCGTAGAGGCCGGACGGCGGCCGGATATCGTCTTCGCCGATTACCACCTGGACGAAGAGAGTGGGCTCGAAGCCATTGCGGGCTTGCGACAGGTCCTCGGACCCGATCTGCCGGCGGTTGTGATCACGGCCGACCATTCCGCGGGCGTGCAGCGGTTGGTCCGACTTGCGGACTGCCATCTGCTGCGCAAGCCGGTCAAGGCCGGCGCCCTGCGCGCGCTGGTTGGCACCTGCATGACGCGGCGGGCGACCGCGGCCGAGTGAGCGGCCCGCGGATGCATCATGCTTTGGGCTTCTGCCAATCCAGGTTGCTGATCCTCTTGAAGGCGTTTGATGCCTGAGTACGGTTGTCGACGTTGAGCTTACGCAGAATCTCGGACACGTGCGCCTTGATCGTCGCCTCCTTGACGCCGAAGCGATAGGCGATGAGTTTGTTAGAGATGCCTTCGTCTTCGAGCATCATCAGCACGCGAATCTGTTGCGGCGTGAGCGTGGCGATGCGCGCGATCATGTCCCGTGTCTCGCGATCCTTGTCCTGGGGCAGCTCGAGCCCGGGCGGCGTCCACACCTGCCCCGCCATGACCGCCTGAACGGCCTCGCGGATCTGTTTTTCCGGAGCGGATTTGGGGACGAAGCCCAAGGCTCCACATTCGAGACAGCGCCGGATGGTCACAGGGTCTTCGCTCGCCGAGACGACCACGACAGGAATCTCGGGATGGTCAGCTCGCAGAAACATAAGGCCGGAAAGTCCATGCACCCCAGGCATGGTCAGATCGAGCAGGATGAGATCGACCGGCTCGCTTTGCTCGAGCTTCTTGGTCAGCTCGTCGAGTGAACCGGCCTCGACGACCTCGGCCTCCGGGACGGCCGACCTGATCGAATGCGTCAGGGCGTCGCGAAACAGAGGATGATCGTCGGCAATGATGATTCGGCTTGAAGTCATTTTGCCAGCCCTCTGACGCTGTGCGCGCCTCCCAAGACCGCCCCCCCTTTCGGGGCGAGGATTGTGCACCTTTGGGCTCAATGCTAGCGAAATAGCATGGGCTTGGCTAACGTGCCGTTCCGATCCCGGATTGCCCCGGGAGCCAGTCGCATCGTCACCGCAATTTGTTGCTGACATGAGTTTTCGGGCGTGCGCGGCCCGGCGGCAGGGGCCCGCGTTCAGAACCGTTACAATCATGCCGGAGGGGCGCAGATGATCGAGCGCAAGGAGCGTAAACCCTATTGGCGGCACACAAAGCGTCAGATGCTGACCAGCCTTGTGCCGTTTCTGATCGCCTTGATCATATTTCCCATCTACGCCGCGGAGCTTAACTCGAACAAGTTCCTGGGCTTTCCGCTCGGCTATTTCCTCGCCTGCCACGGCCTTGTCGTCATCGCAATCATAACAGTCTCGACATTTGTCAATCGCCAGGATGCACTCGACCACTGGCACGGCGCGCACGAGGACAAGTGAGACTGCAATGTCGACCCGCGCGTCAACCCAGGCTCTCAACCCGCTGATCGGCATCTATTTCGGCATCTTCGTCGCGAGTCTCACCGGCATCGTCGTCCTGCTGCTCATCTTCGAGCAGCTCGGGGTCGTCGAAGCGCGATTGCGGCAGATACTGCTTTTCGGCTCGCTTGCCCTCTATGCGGCGATCGGCATTGCCGGGCTGACGACCGCCCCGGCGGAGTACCTCCTGGCCGGACGCCGCGTGCCGCCGTTCTTCACTGGTCTCGCGTTGACGGCGACAGCCCTTGGCGGCACGGGCCTTGCGGCATTCACCGGAGCGATTTTCCTGATCGGGCTCGATGCGCTCTGCGTGCCGATGGGCGTGATCGCGGGTCTCGTTGCGACGGCGCTCCTGATCGCCCCCTTCTTCAGAAAGTTCGGCGCGGCCACCGTCCCGGGTTACCTCGCCATGCGCTTTCAAAGCCCGGTCGTGCGCGCGGCGGCGGCGGTTGCCGCGGCGGCCCCTCTCATCCTGGTCCTGCTCGCCGAAATCAAGATCGGGGTGCTGGCAGCAGGCTGGCTGCTCGCCGCGCCCGATACCGTGCTCGTGCTCCTTGTCGCAGGCAGCCTGCTGCTCATAGCGATACCGGGAGGCAGCCGATCGCTGGCCTGGTCGGGAGCAGCGCAGTCCATCACGGCGCTTCTCGCGATCCTCACTCCTGCCATGATCATCGCCGTGATGGTCACGAACCTGCCGCTCGGCCAGCTGAGCCACGGACCGGTGCTCCGAGCCGTCGGCCGCAGCGAGATCGCTCAGGGTTTTCCGCTCACGGTCGCCCAGGCATGGCTTTTTGACTATCCGGGTGTTGAGCCGAGACCGATTGACGGCCGGTTCGCGACGCCGTTCGGGAGCATCGGTGCGGCAGCCTACGTGCTCACGGCGCTCACCGTCATGGCGGGGATCGCCGTCTTCCCGTCGCTGCTCGGTCGTGTGGCGTCAGCGACCGGCGTCTACGACACCCGCAAGTCGATTGGCTGGGGCGTTTTCCTGACCGGTGTCATCATCATGACGATGTCCAGCATCGCGGTTTTCTATCGTGACGTCTTGATGCACCAGATCGCTGGCGCGTCACCTGTCGCAACGCCGGCCGGCTTCCGGACATTGCTTGATCTCGGGCTCGCAACGGTTGATCCGAATGCGACGCGCCTGACCGCCAGCAACGTCTCGTTCCGGCGAGACGGCGTGCTGCTCGGACTGCCGATATTGATGGGACTGCCGGCCTCGCTCGTCTTTCTCCTTGCAGCAGGCGTGCTGGCTGCGGCATTGGCGGCGGCGGGGGCGGCGCTCGTGCAGCTCGCAGCGATCCTTGCCGAAGACGTGATTGCTGGTCCACCGACTGAGCCGCGCGCCCCGCGCACACGGCTGCTGGCTGCACGATCATCCGTCGCGGTGGTGGCCATCCTTGCCGGGCTTGCTGCGTCCGTCTCACGACGCGACCCGCTGGACCTTGTCCTGTGGGCACTGGCGCTCAGCGCCGGAGGACTCTTCCCCGTAATGGTGCTGTCGATCTGGTGGAAGCGGTTGAGCGCGTTCGGCGCCTCTGCCGGACTGATGGCAGGCTTTGCCGCGACCGCCATTACGCTCGTTCTGGCGGTCGCCGGCATCCTGCCGATCCCGGCCGAGCTTTCCGCAATCGTTGGGTTGCCGGTCGGATTCGGCGTCTGCCTTGTCGGAACGCTCGTCTCGCCACCCCCCGACCGGCCTATGCTTGAAATGGTGCGCGACCTGCGCATCCCCGGCGGCGAGCCCCTTCATGACCGCGAGGTGAGGCTCGCACGCCAGCGACGCCACCCCGCCAGCAGAGAACGGCGAACGCGATGATCCGTCCGATTGCCAGCCGCCCGGGTGCGCGACGATCAAATCATCCTCCGCCCCCCATCGGCAACCCAGGTTTCGTCTGCGACAACCGCGCCTTTTGTGCCTAAGCTAGTCCAATGTCGCTTCGCGAGCTCTACAGTCTCTACCCTCCGATCGAGCCCTACCGGAAGGGTCACCTTGCCGTGTCCGGCGGGCACGACGTCTACTTTGAAGAATGCGGCAATCGACACGGCAAGCCTGTGCTGATCGTTCACGGCGGACCGGGTGGCGGCAGCAATCCGACCATGCGACGGCTGCATGACCCGAGCCGATACCGCATCGTTCTGATGGACCAGCGCGGGTGCGGGCGGTCACAGCCGCACGCCAGTCTCCACGAGAACACGACCTGGCATCTGGTCGAGGACATGGAGCGGCTGCGCGAGCATCTCGGCATCGCGCGCTGGCAACTGCTCGGCGGCTCCTGGGGCTCGACCTTGTCGCTGGC
>CAYWBX010000098.1:0-8339 GCA_964456015.1 uncultured Hyphomicrobiaceae bacterium
CCGCCGTGGTCGCGCACGCGATGCACCCAGCCCGAGAGCCGCGCCGTCTTGCCCACGTCGCCCTTTCTGAGCGCGCCGCAGGTATGCGAGCGATAACGGTGCAGGGGTGGCTCGGACATGGCCTCGATCCTGTTCGAACATTTCGGAATTGGCGCGGAGAAGCGCACCGGGTTGCCGGTTTGTCAAGGCAGGGAATTGCCGTTGCCGAGCCACTTTCGGCGAGCCCGCCTCAATCGCAGCAGCTTGCGGGCTGCCGCGCGCGTCTCAGCCGAAACGGGATTGACGGTCAAAATGCAAACTCTGTGAAAATGCAGTCGATTTTTCGGTCCCACTTCTGCTCGTAAGCCTCGAGCAACTCCTCGGCGATGGTTCGGCCGGAGGCGACGATCTGCTGAACCGGCTCAAGGAAGATGCGCTCGTCGTTGCCCTTGCCATCAAGTCGTGCTCGCGCCTTGAGGCCAGCTTCGCTCATCGCCGTTACTTCTCGGGCGATGTCGAGCAGCGCATAGCGACGGAAGCGGGATTTGAGCGCCGTTCTCGGCACATCGTTGCGCAGCGCCTGCCGCTCGTCGGCACTCCATCCCTTGACCAGGTCCCACGCGGCATCGAGCGAAGACTGGTCGTAAAGCAGTCCGACCCAGAAAGCAGGCAACGCGCAGATTCTGCGCCAGCGGCCGCCGTCTGCGCCGCGCATTTCGAGATAGCGCTTCAAGCGCACCTCGGGAAAGATGGTGGTGATGTGGTCCGACCAGTCGTCAATGGTGGGCTTGAGGCTCGCAAGCTCCGGCCGCTGGAGCTTTTGCGCGAGCGTCCCCGCCATGAAGTCGCGGAATGATGCGCCGGCAACGTCGATGTACTCGCCCTTGCGGTAGATGAAATACATCGGCACATCGAGCGCATACTCGACATAACGGTCAAAGCTCATGCCGCCCTCGAAGACGAACGGCAGCATGCCGGTGCGGCTCTGATCGGTGTCGCGCCACACTTCGCTTCTGAGCGACAGATACCCGTTCGGCACGCCCTCCTTGAAGGGCGATGCCGCAAAGATGGCGGTCGCAACAGGTTGCAACGCCAGAGAAACGCGCAGCTTTTTCACCATGTCCTCTTCGCTGGCGAAGTCCAGGTTCACCTGAATCGTCGCCGTGCGATACATCATGTCGAGGCCGCCTTTGCCGACTTTCGGCATGTAACGGGTCATGACGGCATAACGCCGCTTCGGCATGCGCGGCGTCTCGTCGAGCGTCCATTTCGGCGAGAAGCCCAGCCCGAGAAATCCGATCTTCAGGTCGTCACCAACGGCGCGCACCTGATCCAGGTGCGATTGCGTTTCCGCGCCGACCTCGTGCAGCGTTTCGAGCGGCGCCCCTGAAAGCTCGAACTGTCCGCCAGGCTCCAGCGACACTGTCGCGGCAGGCTCCCCAGGCGGGCGCTTCAGGGCGATGATGTTGTCGCCTTCGTAGATGGGGAGCCAGCCATAGCGCCGGATCAGCTCTTCCATGATGGCGCGGATGCCACGCTCGCCTTCGTACGGCACCGGTTTCAGGTCGTCGGTGCGGAAAACAATCTTCTCGTGCTCCGTGCCTATACGCCACGCAGACTTCGGCTTGCAGCCGACGGCAAACCATTCAATCAGATCATCGCGGGACTCGATCGGCGCAGACGGTGCTCCGTCCTCACGGGTCGACATTGAACACCTCGATTGCCAAGGGCGGCCGGAGCGTTTCACCACCCGAAGCCCGTTCAAGGTCTTTTATGGCTGCGTCGCCGCGCCGTTACAAGCCCCGCGAGCACCCGGCTTCCTCTTGAGCCGATCGCCTAGGGCGATGAAGGCGAGTGTGTTCAACCAGTTGCGGCGCAACGGCGGGACGGGTCATTCCGCCGGAAGGACGCCTTCGTCGCTTGAGCTTTTTTCTTCATTGTGTTGAGGCCATCTCAACTCGCACAGTGCATTCCCCGACGGGCGAAGCGCATGAGAGAAGCCCGAGCACACGAAGTCGGACGAGCTGCGACGCCGGGCCGCCATCCCTCCGGTCTGTTCGACTTGACAGCCCTTGCGGGCAAGGACTCGATGCCGGCGCATGAACTATCGCCACGCCTACCATGCCGGAAATTTTGCCGACGTCCTGAAGCACGTCGTCCTGGCGATGGTGCTCGAGCACCTGAAGCGCAAGCCGACGCCCTTCCGTGTGATCGACACCCATGCCGGCGCCGGCCTCTACGCGCTCGACAGCGGAGAGGCGGCGCGCACGGGGGAATGGCGGCAAGGGATCGGCAGACTGGTGGGCGCCGACGCATTGCCGATTCCGCCAGACGTTGAAGCCTTTATGCGCCCTTACCTCGCAACGGTGCGTGAGCTCAACTCGGATCGCGCGATCCGCATCTACCCCGGCTCGCCGACGCTGGCGCTGGCGCTCATGCGCCCGAACGACAGGCTGATTGCCAACGAGCTCCATCCTGAGGATGCAATGTCGCTTCGCGCCGCCATCGGGCGGGATCGCCGCGCCAAGGTCCTTCAGATCGACGCCTGGCAGGCGATCCGGTCACTCCTGCCGCCCAAGGAGCGGCGCGGCGTGATTCTAATCGATCCGCCGTTCGAGGCGCAGGGCGACCTCGAGCGCCTGGCCGCCGGGCTCGCGGACGGCATGCGCCGTTTCGCGACCGGGGTCTATCTTCTTTGGTTGCCGATCAAGGATCGTGCCGCGGTCGAACGGTTCATCGGCCACGTCGTCGGCATGGGCTACGACGAGCTCCTCTATGCCGAGTTGTGCGTGCGAACCTTCTCTGCGCAGGATAGGCTCTCCGCCACCGCGATGCTGATTGCCAATCCACCTTTCGGACTCGACTTGGGCCTTCGCGTCGTGCTGAAGCACCTGGCTGTCGTACTGGCGCAAGGACCCGGCGCGAGCCATCACCTAAAGTGGCTTACCGGCGGAGCGCCCTGACGCGGCTCGCCGAACAAGGCTCTTGGCAGGTTCACACGTGCGGTCCCCCGACGCCAGAACGCGAGCCTTCCCGCGATGCTCACTTCGCAAACATCTGACGGAGCATCCCGACCAGAAGCATTAGGAGCCCGCCGCCCACGCCGGCACCGGCAAACTGACTGACGAGTACACCCGGATCGAGCCCCGAGGCCCCAAGGATCTTGCCTACGCCCAGGGCCCCGCTCACAAGGTTGCCTCCGAGCAAGCCTCCGACGATGCCGCACAGAACGTTGCCGACCATCCCGTGGCTGAGGGCCTTGAACAAGGAGGCCGCAACACCACCTCCGACGACGCCGCCGAGGGCCTGAACAAGTAGAAGTACCGGATCCATGCCTCACTCCATGGTTTCTTGCGGTCCTGTGTGCCAGTTGCCTGGACCAAACATGCCGCCTGAAGGACAGAAGGGCCGCAAGGTCCCGAAGCGGCAGGGGTTCATTCCTGATCGCGTCTGCGTGCCCTTTTGGCGACACCCCCAGGAGCATTGATGGGCTTCGATACCGGTGATTCACCCTTTCGTTCACGAATTACGGTAACCTGTTTCAAAATTAACAATGTCCCAATCTCGCAGGTTTCGACGATGAAGCGCACTCTGGCGTTCGCCGCCGCAATGGCAGCAGTTTCTCTCTTCTACGTCACGGACGCCTCGGCCCAAGGCCGCCGCGCCGCCGACAGCGGTCCCACGCTCAGCGACCACCCGAAATCCGGCTACTACCGCAAGAAGCGCGGAACCCAGGTCAAGGGCTATGTCGCGCGTCGCGGCGGCTACTCGTACTCCGTGCCTGATACGATCAACACCTACGGCAGCAGCCGCACGCTCTATGGCGGAACCTTCTACTATCGCGACCCCATGCTGGACCGCCAGACCCGTTCGGGACCATTCGATCACGGCTTCTTTTTTGACTCTGGCGTCGCTCCTCGTGGTGGCGATTCGCCCTACATGCATTGACACCTGTTATAATGCTGCATGCAGTCGCGGCGCGCCAGAGAATGGCGGCGCACCGCACCGGAAACCACGGGCCTGCTTGATTTCCCTGCGCCGGCGAGCAGGCTCGAAATAAGTTTTACTTGCGCCGTGACAGAGTATCGGACACGCAACAGACGTGCGCGGGCAGATTGAACGCACATGTCGTAACCAGGCGCGGAACGAAAGAAGGATCGGCTGCCACCATGCCATTGGGCAGAATGACAAGCTTGAGCGTTCTTGCGGTCGCATTCACCATGCCGTTGGCGGATATGGCATGGGCGCGTTGCACGAGACTCGGATTCTCCGTCAACGACTATGGGAAGGATGGGCCTACGCGCGACGCAAAGGCCCTGCTCGACAAGTACATAGCCGACTGGACGGCGCAACGCGGAATCAAAGGCTACCGAGTTGGAAAGAAGGATGTGAAGTGCGAGCTGTTCCTCGACTTCGGATTCTTCGATGAGCACACGTGCCGCGCCGAAGCAACCGTATGTTGGGGGGACAGAACGCCGGCCGGCGGCTCAGATCAGCCGAGGCCGCGCGCTTCGCCTCCGCCGGCAAAGAAGTAGGCACGGTGGCGGCTCCCATCCCACCGCTCGCGGATGGCGCCAATGCAATGGCGGTCACATCCTGAAGGGCGGGCGGGCTTGCCGCTCACTTGAGCCCGCTGCCGAGCAAATCACGCGCAATTACGTGCCGTTGCACCTCGTTCGGGCCTTCGCCGACGCGGCGGATTCGCAGTTCCCGGTACCAGCGCTCGAACGGGAAATCCTTGGTCATGCCGTAGCCGCCGAAAATCTGCATCGAACGGTCGACCACCCGGCCGGCGGCCTCGCTCGCCACCAGCTTGGCAAGCCCGGCTTCCATGCGGAACGGTTCGCCCCGGTCGCATTTGGCGGCCGCCGCCAGGCACATCAGCGTCGCCTGCCTGAGATCGATTTCGTTGTCGACCAGCATCCATTGGATCGCCTGCCGGCTGGCCAGCACGGCGCCGAACGTCTCCCGCTGCTTGGCGTACTCGATCGCCATCTCGTGCGCCTTGTAGGCCGGGGCGAGGCATTGCGCGGCGTACGGGATGCGCTGGCGCGACAAGCGCTCGTTGGCAATCGCGAATCCCTTGTTGAGCTCACCCAGTATGGCGCTGTCCGGCACCTTCATATTGTCGAACTGGAGCTCTGTCGCATAGTGCGAGGAGCGCAGCGTATGCACGATCCGGCGCACATGGAAACCGGGAGTCGACGTCTCGACAATGAAGCATGTGACGCCGCCGCGCCCCTTCTCGGGATCGGTGCGCGCGAATATGAGGCCGAAATCCGCCTTGTCGGCACCGGAGATGAATACCTTAGAGCCGTTGATCACCCAGCCATCGTTGGTCTTGACCGCACGCGTCCTGATCGCGCGAGCGGGATCGGACCCGCCGGAGGGCTCGGTCAGGCCGAAGAAGCCTTTCTTCTCGCCGCGCAGCATCGGGCGCAGATACTTTTCCTTCTGCTCTTCGGTCGCTTCGTAGAGCTGTGCAAGCCCGGCAGTGCCGAAGACGCCGTAGCAGGGTGCGTAGATGCCGGCGCGATGCTGGCCCATCTCGATGGCGAGCAGCACGCGCGTCGTCATGTCGATCCCGGGGCCGCCGAACTCGGCCGGAATGTCGAGACCATAAAGCCCCATCGCCTTCACCTTGGCGACAAGACGGGCGTGATCCTCCGGCGGCAACTCGCTGGCGTCGGGATCGAGCTTTTCTTCAAGCGGAACGATCTCCTCGCGCACAAACCGGCGCACCTGCGCAATAAGCGCCTTTTGTTCTTCTGTCGGTTCGAAATTCATGGGTTGGTCCCTTGAACGCCTTCGCAGGCTACAAATCGCGCATCAGCCTCGCGCGTGCCGTTCGCGCATCATCCGCGCCCCGGCCCCGAGCGCCGCGATCTTCGCCCTTGCGACGGGCTGCGGCAACGGTGCAAGACCGCAATTCGTACAGGCTTGAATACGTTCGACATCGGCGTGCCGCATCGCTTCCGTCAGAACGGCGACGATGGCTTCCGGCGTCTCGACCGCGTGGGTCGCCACGTCGATCACCCCGACGAGGATCTCCTTGTCGGGCAGGAGGCGGATGAGCGACAGCGGCACTCTTGAGCCTTGCGCCTCGAGCGACACCTGTCCGATCCGGCTGCGATTGATCGCGGGGAAGATCGCTTGGTACTGACGCCATTCGCTGCCGAGCGTCTGCTTCCACTTGATGTTCGCGTCGATCCCGTAGCCGTAGCAGATGTGCACCGCCGTCTTGCACGGGAGGCCATCGGCGGCCCGTTCGAGCGCCGTGATGCCCCATTCCTTCACGTCCTCCATAAAAACGTTAAAAGCCGGCTCGTCGAATTGGATGACGTCCACGCCGAGCGCGGCGAGTTCCCGGGCCTCGGCATTCAGGATCTCGGCAAAGGCCATGGCCATCGCCGGCCGACTGCCGTAGTAGGCATCGGCGATGGTGTCTGAGATCGTCATGGGACCTGGCAGCGTCACCTTGAGCCTGCGCGCGGTATGCGCGCGGGTCAATCGAACCTCGTCAGCGTGGATCGGTCCCGGCCGAGCGAGACGTGCCGTCACGGTCGGCACCTCGACCGTGTAGCGATTGTTGCGAATTCCCATGCGGGTCTTTTTCGTCCAGTCGATTCCTGAGACCCTCTCGAGGAAGCCGTGGACGAAGTGAATCCGGAACTGCTCGCCGTCCGTCACGATGTCGATGCCGGCGTCCTCCTGCAGCTTGATCCACAGCAGTGCGGCGTCCTGCTTGGCGGCGGCGAGATCATCGCCGCTCGCCCGCCAGGCAGCCCAGAGCTTCTCCGGCTCGGCGAGCCAGGAGGGTTTCGGCAGACTGCCTGCGATCGTCGCCGGGAAGAGCGGCAGCGTACTCATCGGTTGATCCTCACAAAACGGCGATCCTGCTGCGACTCCGGAGCGTCTGCGTTCAGCTCGGACTAATCCGGCCAAGACGTGGCAGAGGCTTGCCGCGATTTCCTGCGGGCACATCTCCATGATCGTGGACATGCGCCATCAAGAGTTCCTGGTAGCGGGTCGTATACTGCTGATTTATCTCGACGCGGAACTGTGTCGCCCCGGCAGGGGGCTCGGCCAGGGCCTTCTCAAGTTCACCGCGCAGTCCGAAGAGCGATCGTCCACCCGCGACTCCAATGAAAACGACGGAACCCGTCGCGTCTGCGAGCTGGAACACGCCGAGCTGCCCCGTGAGCCGGCGCACAGCCTCCGGGGTCAGCGGGGTCCACGGTTTCGTCATCCGTACAGCCATGGTTCGAAACTCTCCGAGATCTCCTATCGGTTCCGACTCTGGCGTGGCGACACTTCTCGCAGGCTGGCCATCGTCACGTATCGGTCAAACAACAGTTCTACTCCTCGCGAACGGCTGTCAGGAGGCTACCTCCACGTCGGTCATCTCGTGAACCTCGGCAATTGCTCCGGACCGAGCGAGAAGGGGGTGCGCTCGTGCCCGCAGCGGATCGGTCTTGAAGCTGTCGAACCCGGCTCTGTTCGCAAACCAAATGACGTGACATTCCAACGTGCCGTCACGGTTCCGCAATCTCCGCTGCAACTTCCCGCCATGCCGAGCGATCAGCGGCAGAACCTGCGCCTCGTAGGCCTGGAAGTCGGCAACGCCTTCAGGCGGTATCCTCAGAACTGCGGCGAGCGTGAAGCCGGTCATCCTCATTCCCCTCGAAAGACAGCCTTGCGCCTTTCGAGGCGCGCCCTCATTCCTTCTTGAGCGTCCGCGCTGGTTCGAGCCTTGTCGACGATGAGATCGATGTCGTCATGCTTAATGTGATCGCGAAACTGCATCTCGCGATTGATGAGGGCCTTCATCGCCTTGAGTGAGAGCGGCGCGTTATCGGCAAGGCGCTCGATCACACCCGCAGCGACGTTTTCGAGCTCCGCAGGCTCAGCCAGATGCGAGACGATCCCGAGCTCGTGAAAGCGCCGCGCGGGCAAGGGATCGCCAAGCAGGAGGATCTGGCGCGTCATCGCCGGACCTGCCACTTCCAGCAGCTTCTTGGCCAGGAACCAGCTCGGCGCCAGACCGACCTGCGCCAGTGACATACCGAAACGGGCGGTCGTCGAGGCGACAATGAGGTCGCAATGCAGCGCCAGCTCATTGCCGCCGGCAATCGCATCGCCATGCACAATGGCAACGACGGGTAGCGGAAACATCTCGACTGCGTGCAGCATGTGCTCGATGCCGGACTCGCCCTGCGGGTTCTTCGCCCGCCACTTCATGTCGAGCCCCGCGCAGAACACCGGTCCCGCGCCCCGAATGACAGCCACTCGCTCACTCGCAGCAGGCGCTTTCGTAAAGGCCGCCTTGAGCTCCTCCATCATCTCGCCGTCAAGGGCAT
>CAYWBX010000099.1:0-8335 GCA_964456015.1 uncultured Hyphomicrobiaceae bacterium
CCCTATTGCGGCCTCATGCTGGCGGACATGGGCGCCGACGTAATCAAGATCGAGAACCCGGACGGCGGCGACGAGACGCGGCAGTTCACCGAGCCGAGCGTCGACGGCATCTCGACCTATTTCCTCACCGTCAATCGGAACAAGCGGTCGGTGGCGCTCGACCTCAAAGCCCCGGCGGGCAAAGCGGCGTTTCTGCGGCTCGTCGGTAAGGCGGACGTGGTGATCGAGAATTTCCGCACGGGCGTGATGGAGCGGCTCGGCCTCGGCTACGACGTGCTGCGTCGCGAGCGGCCGGGGCTCATCTATTGCGCCATCTCGGGTTACGGCCGGTCCGGTCCCAACGTGTCCGTGCCAGGCTACGATCCGATCGCGCAGGCCGAAAGCGGCCTGATGTCGATGATCGGCGAGCCGGACGGGCCGCCGATGCGTACGGGCCCCTCGATCGTCGATCTCGTCACCGGCCTTTATGCCGCCCAGGCAGTCGCGGCGGCGCTGCGCCCTGCGGCACTTGCCGGCGAAGGGCGGCTCATCGAGGTGACGCTGCACGAGACGGCGATGAACATGCTTGCGAACTTCGCCGGCGCGGCGCTCATCGCCGGCCGCAGCCCGACCCGCAGCGGCAACGCCAATCAGGTGGCGCAGCCCGCCGACGTTTTCGAGGCGGCCGACGGACCGTTCATGATCGCCGCCGTGTCCGAGGCGCAGTACCGGAACCTTTGCACCGAGGTTCTGAGCCGGCCCGACCTCGTGACCGACGCGCGGTTCCGCCGGAATGCGGACCGGCTGAGGAACGTGGCGGCGCTGACGGCGGTCCTGGCAGGGATCTTCAAGACGCGGCCGCGCGCCGAGTGGGTCCGGCGCATCCGGGCGGCCGGCGTGCCGGCGGGCGAAGTCGCGACCGTCACCGAGGCGCTCACCAGCGACCTCGTGCGCGCCCGCGGCAGTGTGCGCGAGGTCAAGCACCGCACGCTCGGCTCCTACAAGGTGCTCAGGACGCCAGCGCGCCTCGCCGACACCGAGCCGGTTCCGCCCGCCGGGGCGCCGCTCCTCGGCGAACACACGCGCGAGGTGCTGATCGAAATGGGCGGGTTGAGCGAGCCGGAAGTCGACCGGCTGATCGCGTCGGGCGCGGCGGCAGCACCGCCGGCACAGGGCAACACCCGGGAGCCTACGCCATGAGCGAGCATGAAAAGCCAGAGGCCGCCGACCGCGCGTTGCCTTCGGTCGGCGCCCACAAGGACAAGCCGGAGACGGGCGGCAACTACTCGGAGACGATCGGCGCCATCCAGGAACTCGAGCAGTTCGGCGGCGGACGAGCCCAAGCACGCCGGCAGCGGCCGGCCAAGAGCATCCGTGAGCCGGCGCGGGACGTGCCCGTGTTCGCCGAGGCCGATGTGCTCGTGGTGGGCGGCGGCCCGGCCGGAGCGGCGGCGGCGGTGGCGGCGGCAAGGCTCGGCGCCGACGTCATGCTCGTCGAACGCTACAACCATCTCGGCGGGCTTTCGACCGGGGGGCTCGTCATCTGGATCGACCGCATGAGCGACTGGCAGGGGCGCCACGTCATCCGCGGCATCGCCAACGAGATCATGGAGCGGCTGCCGAAGGACGCGGTCGCCGGACCGAAACGCTCGGAGTGGGGCTCGAAGGACGCCGCCACCGCCGCCTACTGGGCTGCGCGGACGGCCGCCTTTCACGGCACCGTCACGTGGTCACCGACCATCGACCCGGAGGCGCTCAAGTCTCTCTCGCTCGCGCTGGTCACCGAGAGCCGCGTGCGGCTCCTCCTGCATTCCTGGGCGGCGGCGCCGATCCTGGACGAAACGACGCTCAAAGGGATCGTCTTCGAGAGCAAGGAAGGCCGGCAGGCGGTGCTCGCCAAGGTGGTGGTCGACACGACCGGAGACGCCGATCTCATTGCGCGCACCGGCGCGAGCCTCGAAAGCGACATCGACGAGCGGGACATTCATCACTGCATCAACACGGCTTTCCTCCTTGGCGGCGTCGACATGGAGCGCTGGCTCGCCTTCCGCCGCGACGACGCCAAGGGATTTTCCGATTTCATGGCGCGCGGGCGCGCGGCCGTCGGCTTCTTCGAGAAGCCGTTCGTGTCGTGGCGCAACGACGTCGCGCTGTTCATGGGACCGCGGCTTGCCGGCTACAGCGCCGTCGACGTCGAGGACCTGACCGCCGTGGAGCTGCGCTCGCGCCAGCTCACGCTCGCGCACCTCGCCTTCTACAAGGCGCACGCCCCCGGGTTCTCCAATGCCTTCCTGATGCTCGGCGCGCCGCAGATCGGCGTCCGCCACAGCCGCCGTCTCAAGGGACTCGGGCGCGTCACCCGCGATCAGTGGCCGACCGGCCTCGTCCACGACGACGAGATCGGCGTCTCGACGTCGCTCTCACCGAAGTTCCCGAACATCTCGGTGCCCTTGGGCGCGCTGCTGCCGGCGGGTCTCGATGGCATCGTCGGAGCCGGACGCCACATCGCCTGCGATGCCTCCTCGCACACGTTCCTGCGCGAGATCCCGCAGTGCTGGCTCACAGGCCATGCCGCAGGCGTGACGGCGGCGCTCGCCGCGAACGCCGGCGCGTCGCCGCGCGCAGTCGACGTGCGCGCGGTGCAAAAGGAATTGCTGCGGCAAGGGGCCTATCTGTCGCCGGCCACCGAGGAGCGTTGCCGGGTCGCGGCGGCGGAGTGAAGAGCGCGGGCTTCGCGGCAAAAGTTATCCCCCTCTCGAGGACCGGCGTTAGTCTCAGGCGCATCCGCGCCGCGAAAGGGCTCAGGCTCGAGCTGGGACGCCTGGGTGGCGCGGGAAAAGCGCATCGGACAGGCGTCGCGCGAGGTGCGAGGCACCGCAGGCGACGCGGCGCCCCTCAGCCAGCGCCGGTCGATGCCGCAGCGCCCGGAGTCGTCGGACGACGCCCCCCGGGAGCAGGAGCCGCCGGTCGAAGAGGATGCCCGGTCCGGCTCGCGGCCGAGCCGTCCGCAAAGGGGGACCACCCCCGTCATGCGCGAGCGGAGCGGCCGGGCCGCATCCAATCCAATGCAAAGAGCGAGGCCTTGCCGCTCCGCTCCCCTTTGCCGTGCCCTGAGCGCCTGCGCACCGTGCAGCGCGCTGAACCGGCGCTGGCGGCGCGCGCCCTTATGGCACCGCCCTGTGCGACTGGGGCCCCGCGGCGGCGATGCCCCGCCGCGCCCGGCGGTCAGGCCGCCAAGGCCGTCTGCTTGCGCACCGCCGGCATCACGCGACCGCTCATCAACTCCATCGAGCGCAAGACTTTCCGGTTCTCCATGCCGCCGATGCGCGTCCAGCAAAGCAGTTCGTCGAAGCCGTACTCCTTGGTGACGGATGTCAGCTTCTCGATGCAATGATCGACGTCGCCGCAGACCATGAGCGGGCTCTTCACCAGGTCCTCGAACGAGGCCGTCTCGGCGGTGTGGCGGCTCTTGGCGTACATCTCGTAGGACTTGACCGGCGCCTGGCCCGACGGCGGCGCCAGATACTTCGCAACCGTGCGGTAGTACCAGGTGACGGGACCGGAGTAGTCGCGCATGGCGCCGTCTTGCGTGTCGCCGCAATAGACTTTGAGCAGCAGCGCGACCTTGCCGGTCGCCGGATCGAAGCCGGCGGCCTTGCGGGCCGCGCGATAGTCCTTGATGCCCTGCCGCGCGCCCTCGGGCGAAAGGCCGAAGGCGCCCGACATGAGCACATGGAAGCCGCTCTTGCCGGCGAGCTTGAAGGTCTCCGGCGACAGGCACGCCATGTAGACGGGCGGATGGGGCTTTTGCAGGGGCTTCGGGCGCACCATCAGATCGTCCACCTGATAGTGCTTGCCCTTGAAGGTGACCCGCTCTTCCGTCCAGCACCTGGTGACGAGTTCGATCGCCTCGTCGAAGATCTCGCGGCTGATCGCCTGCTTGTCGCCCATGCCGAAGCCTTTGTACTCGATCGGCTGGTAGCCGCGGCCGACGCCGAGGTCGACTCGGCCATCCGACATCAGGTCGAGAAAGGCGAAGTCCTCCGCCACGCGGATCGGGTTGTGGAACGGCAGCACGACGACGCCGGTGCCAAGCCGGATGCGCTTGGTCCGGGCGGCAACGGCGGCGAGGGAGACCTGCGGGGAGGCGCAATAGCCGTACTCGCTGAAGTGATGCTCGGCCGGCCAGACGGAATCGAAGCCAAGGGTCTCGGCCTCGTACATGAGCTCCATCTGCTCCTTGATGATCTCGTGCTCGGTCTTGCCGACCGGGTTCTCGAAGAGATGCAGCATCCCCATGCGCATGATGAGCTCCTTTTCGGCGCGTCGTCGTCCGCCAAAAAGGCTCCCCCATCAGGGATCGATCTGCATGATCTGGATCAAGCGAGCCATGCAATTACACAGGTCTCCAACGCATGCGCCGATCGGCCACGGCACGACGGCGGAGCAAGCGGAGCGATTGGCGCAGCCGGCACCTCGCCGCCCGGCGAGCGCGAGGCGCCGTCGGGACCGCTCGCTGCCCGGAGCATCGGGAACCGCGGAGCTACTTGCCGAAATGCGGCATGACCCCTTCCCGCACCCGTTGGAACTGCTCGATCATCACGGCCTGCGGCGTCGTGAGCGCCGTCGACAGGTTGATCGTCTCGAGGCCCGGGAAGCGCGCCTCCATCTTCTTCAGATGCTCGACGAGCTCGTCCGCGGTCCCGGCGAACCAGGAGCCGAGCTTCATGTAGTGTTCGAGCGTCGGCACGCCGGCCTTCTCCCAGCCGCCGCGGCGCGCGACCGCTTCGACTTGCGCCGGCGTGATGCCCGGCACGAAGCCCAGGGGCGCGAACATCTTGACGTGCTCCTCGTAGTAGGGCGTGAGCTCGCGGATCGCCTGCTCGCGACTGTCCGCCAGATAGAAGAAGATGCCGATGCCGAGATTCTCGCCGAGCTTCCAGTTCTTGCCGGCCCGATGCGCCGCCTCCTGGAAGGCCTTGATCGGTCCCTCGTTCATGGTCGCAGCGCCGCCGCCCACCATGCCCTTGATGTTGTGACGGATCATGAAATCCATGGCCTCGGGCTTGGCGGAGACGATCGGCTGCCAGGTCTCGAAGGAGTGGATCGGGCGCGGCACCAGCGTCAGGTCCTTGACGACATAGCCGCGATAAGGGACCTCGGGCGGCAAGGTGTAGTGGCGTCCCTTGTGGCTGAAGCGCTCGTTGTGGAACGCTTTCATGATGATCTCGACCTGTTCCTCGAACAGCCGCCGGTTGGCCTCGTTGTCCATCATCGGAGCGCCGAACGTTTCGACCTCGCGCGTGTGATAGCCGCGGGCGACCCCGAATACCGTGCGGCCCTTGGTCAGGATGTCCGCGACCGCGTAGTCCTCGGCCAGGCGCAACGGATGCCACATGGGCGCGACATTGAAGCCGCAGCCGATCTTGAGCTTCTTCGTCACGTGCGCGAGGTGCACGGCCATCATCAGCAGGTTCGGGATGACCTCGTAGCCCTCGTGCTGGAAATGGTGCTCGGCGAGCCAGAGCGTCTCGAACCCGCACGCGTCGAGACATTTGGCGATGGCCTCGGTCTTGTCGAAGACGGTGGCGAGCTCGGCGTTCGAGTAGCGGCGCTCGTTGGCCGGCGTCGCAAGCTGGCCGTGGTCCTTGAAGTCGATGTGGCCGGGATAGACGGTGACGAAGTTCTTGATCATGGAAACGGCTCCCGTTGGGTGTCTGGCGGTCAGGACTTCGCCGGAGCGAGAAGGTCGAAGATGCGCTCGTCGATGACCGAACGCGAGCCCGAGGGGTGGATCGCCTGAATGCAGACGTGATCGGCGCCGGCGTCGTAATAGAGCTGAAGCCGGCGGCGGATGGCGGCCTCGTCGCCCCAGGCGACGTTGGCATCGACGAAGCGGTCGGAGCCGCCGCCTGCGAGGTCGTCGTCGCCGAAGCCCAGGCGACGCCAGTTGTTGGCGTAGTTCTCGAGGCCGATGTAGAACGAAAGCGCCTGGCGGGCGGCGGCGCGTGCTTTGGCGGCGTCGGTCTCGAGCAGCACCATCACCTCGGGGCAGAGCAGCTTGCCGGCACCCAGGATGCGCCGCGCCTCGGCCGTGTGCTCGGGGGTGACGCAATAAGGATGCGCGCCGTCGGCCATCTCGCGGGCGAGTTCCAGCATCTTTGGCCCGAGCGCGGCGATGACCGTCCTCGGCGGCTCGCTCGGCATCGGGGCCTGATAGGGGGCCGCGCGCATGGCGGCGAGATAGGCGCGCATGGTGGCGACGGGCTTGCCGTAGTCGTGGCCGCGAATGCCGGCGACGATCGGCTTGTGCGAGACGCCGAGGCCGAGGAGAAAGCGGTTGCCGGACTGCTCGGCAAGCTGCTTCTGGGCGCTTGCCGCCGCCATGGCGTCGCGCGCGTAGATGTTGGCGATGCCGGTCGCCACGTTGAGCCGCGAGGTGCCGGAGAGAATGAACGCCGACATCACGAGAACATTGCGGCCTCGGCTCTCGGGCATCCACAGCGTGGCGAAGCCGCGCGCCTCGGTGCGTTGCGCGAAAGCGAGCGCGTCCTTTGCCGAAAGACCGTCGAGGCCGGCCCAGACGCCGAGCTTGCCTGGCAACATGATCCATTCTCCGTCGTTGCGATTGACTGCATGACCGCGACCGGCCGCAACCACGGAATGGCTGAGGCGCCGCCGCCGGGTTTGCGGGGGCCGGCTTTGCGGCTAGGGTCGCACCGCAGCCGCGCCCGGGCAAGCGGGCGCAGCATCAGTCGGCGGCGGGCAGGCATCGGGGCACGGAATGGCGACCAACAGCAAGCGTATCATCTATTTCCACAATCGCATCGACGCGACGGCCGAGCGGGTCAAGGCGAAGCGGGCGGACTTCGACATGTTCCGCCGCGACGTCGCCAAAGACATGGACGAGACCTGGGCCGAGATCGCGCGCGCTCACGGCTATCACGCCTCTGCGCGCACCGAGACGCGCGAGCCGTGGGTGCCGGACGGAAAGCTCTTCGCCAGGGCGCCCAACCTGCTCGCGGTGTGCTCGCTCGGCGCGGGCTACGACGTAATCGACGTCGATGCCGCGACGGCGGCGGGAATCATCGTCTGCAACCAGTCGGGCGCCAACAAGGAGGCGGTCGCCGAGCACGCGCTCGGGATGATGCTGGCGCTGTCGAAGAAGATCATGCTCGCCGACCGCCACATGCGAAAGGAAAAGGACCTCGACCGCTTCCTCTACACCGGCAACGATCTCCTGGGCCGAACCGTCGGAATCATCGGCTGCGGCAACATCGGCGGGCGCGTCGCCGAGCTGTGCAAGGGGCTCTTCCGGATGACCGTGCTCGCCTACGATCCCTACCTCACGAAGGAGCAGCTTGCTGCGAAAGGCGCCGAGAAGGTCGAACTCCGCGAACTGATGAACCGCGCCGATTATGTCACCATGCACACCCCGCGCACCAAGGAGACGTTCGGACTCATCGGCTATGAGCAGCTCTGCTGGATGAAGCCCTCCGCCTATCTCATCAACACCTCGCGCGGCGGCACCTACGTCGAGGAGGACCTCGCCCGCGCACTCAAGGAAAAGCGCATTGCCGGTGCGGGAATCGACGTCTTCCTCGAGGAGCCGCCGCCGCTCGACCATCCGCTGATGGCCTTCGACAACGTGATCCTGACGCCGCACAACGCCGGCGCCACGATCGAATCGCAGGAGAACGTTGCAGTCTATGCGGCCGAGCAGTGGCTCGACATCTTTGACGGCAAGGTGCCGCCGCGGCTCGTCAACAAGGAGGCGTGGCCGAAGTACTCGGAACGCTTCGAGCGCATCCTCGGCTTCAGGCCGGCGAAGCTTACGGGCTGACGCAAAAGGCTCGAAGCTAAGGCGGCGCGAAGCTTCGCTCGAGATCGTCCATCGCGACCATGGTATAGCCCAGCTTGTCGTGCGGGCCGGCACACACCGACTGGGCGTCGCTGTAGATGGCACCGTCGTGCTGGAAGTACGTGATCGAGGTGCGCCAGGTCCCGATCGTTACGGCCTCGTCCGTCTTGAGCACGCTGCGCGTGACCGCGGTCACGGCTGCGATCTCGCCCCTGGCGATGCCCGCCTGCAGCGCGCGATCGGCGAGCATCTCGGCGAGAATGCCGTCAGCGATCGGCGCCAGATCGCGGCCGATCCAGGCGACGACGCTCGGCCGCTTGGCGATTGCCGGCTGCGAGAGCGCGAGCAAGGTGAGACGCGGCATCCGCGAGAGCGCGCGCGGCGATGGGCAATGCAGCACCGATGCCCTGAGCCACCGCAGAAGTTCGGGCGACGGACGCCAGCCGAGATCGCGCAAGCGGCGCTGGATGTGCGCTCCCGGTGCGGCTTCCCCGC
>CAYWBX010000100.1:0-8332 GCA_964456015.1 uncultured Hyphomicrobiaceae bacterium
CCGCTATCTTGCGGCCGACCTCGGCAAGCAGAATATCCGCGTCAACGCCATTTCCGCCGGCCCCATCAAGACGCTTGCCGCCTCGGGCATCTCCGATTTCCGCTACATCCTCAAGTGGAACGAGTACAATTCGGCGCTCAGGCGGACGGTGACGATCGAGGAGGTCGGCGCCTCCGCGCTCTACCTGCTCTCGGACCTCGGCCGCGCCGTGACGGGCGAAATCCATCACGTCGACGCCGGCTATCATGTGCAAGGCATGAAGAACGAGGACGCACCGGACATTTCCGTTGCCAAAGGCGAGTAGGGCCTCCCAGACCGTCGACGGGGGCAGCGAGCATGGCGCGCCGAGCGAAGCGGAAATTCCATCTCGCCCAGTTTCTGGTGCATGGGCCGACCTACCACAGTCTAGCGATGTGGCGGCATCCGCAGACCGATTTCGCGACCTGGCCGTGGCACAGGCCGGAGCTCTACCAGCACATCGCCAAGGTGTGCGAGCGCGGCCTTCTCGACATGGTGTTCTTCGCGGACCTCAACTACATCGCTGACAGCTACAAGGGATCACTCGAGCCTTCGCTGCGTTATGCCACGCAAGCGCCCGAGCACGATCCGATCCCGCTGCTCTCCTACATGGGGGCCGTGACGCAGCGGATCGGGCTCGCGGCCACGTTCTCGGCAAGCCATCAGCACCCGTTCTACGCGGCGCGCCTGTGGGCGACGCTCGATCACCTGACCGGTGGGCGCGCCGGTTGGAACGTCGTCACGTCGATCAACCGCAATCAGGACGCCAACTACGGCAACGTTCGCCCGGACGCAGACCTGCGCTACGACCGCGCACATGAGTTCATGGCGGTCGCGCGCAAGCTCTGGGAGAGCTGGGAGCCCTATGCCGTGGTGATGGACCGGGTTACCCCCTGCTTCGCCGATCCCGCCAAAGTGCATCGCATCGAGCACGAGGGCCGGTTCTTCAAGTCGCGCGGGCCGCTCAACGTGGTGCGCTCGCCGCAGGTGGGGCCGGCGATCCTGCAGGCCGGCACCAGCCCCAAGGGCCGCGACTTCGCCGCGAAGTACGCCGATGCGATCTTCTCCATCACGCCTCGGCCGCAGGACGCGAAGCTTTATCGCGACGACATCCGGGCCCGCATGGCCGAGCTCGGGCGCAACCCCGACCACTGCGCGATCCTGTTCGGCGTGCAGCCGATCCTCGGCCGGAGCGAGGCTGAGGCGCAGGAGCGAGCGGCCGAGCACAACGACCTCGTGCCCGTCGAAGGCGGGATGGCAATCCTCTCCGCACACCTCGATTTCGACCTCTCGCGGCTTCCCGCCGACGCCTTGATGGCCGAGCGCACGGAGCCCGAGCTGCAGCGCCTCAAGACCCGCTACCTCAAGCCCGACGGCAGCTCGCTCACGCTCGCGGAGGTGGCGCAGCGACACGGCCGGAGCGTCGGCCTGCCTCAGCTCGTCGGCACGGTCCAGAGCGTCGCCGACCAGATGGAGGCCTTCTTCGACGAGGCGGGCGGCGACGGCTTCATGCTGTCGGCGACGCATACGCCTGGCGCCATCGAGGAAATCGTCGATCGCCTCGTGCCCGAGCTGCAGCGGCGCGGGCGGTTCCGCACGGAGTATCGCGGCACGACTCTGCGCGAGGTCTTGCGCCAGCAGGACTGAGCGGGCGGTGTCGCCGGCGCGCTCACCTCTCAGGCGGCGAGCTCGAGGATCTGCTCGACGTCGGCCGGTCCCGAGATCGGGCGCGGGTTCCGAGGAACCCAAGGTGTGCTCATCGCCTGCTCGGCAATGCGCTTGAAGTGCTCGCGTCCGATCTTCACGTCCGCGAGCCGGCGCGGCATCCCCAGATCGGCGATGAACTGGGCGAGCACGTCGGCGGCATCGGCCCCGGGCTTGCCCATGGCGATCGAGACCAGCGCCTGGCGGCTGTCGTTCCACAGTCGGTTCCAGCGCATGACGGCCGGCAGCATGATGCACGAGGTGTGCCCGTGCGGCACGTCGAAGACGGCGCCGAGAACATAGCCGATGCCGTGGCTTGCCCCCATCGGCACACCCGCCGCAAGCGGGCCCATCGACAGCCAGGTGCCAAGCTGGCAGTCGAGGCGGGCGCCGAGATCGCCCGGGTTTGCCTTGACCCTCGGCAGGCCGTTCGCCAGCAGCGCGAGCCCCTGCAGCGCCTGGGCGTCCCCATAGGCGTGCGCTTCCCCGGAGCAGACGCCTTCGACGCAGTGGTCGACCGCGCGCACGCCGGTCGAGAGCCAGAGCCATTCGGGCGTATGCACCGTGATGGCCGGGTCAAGGATCACGGTCGCCGGCATGATGCGCGGATGACGAAAAAGCTCTTTGTTGCGCGTGCGCTCATCGGTGACGCCGGCGAGGGCGCTGAACTCGCCACCGGAGATGGCGGTCGGCACGCTGACCTGACGGATCGTCGGGGCCTTGACGGCATCCGACGGCCCCATGCTTCCGTCATCGCGCTTGACCGGTCGAAGCATGTCCATGGCTTCGGCGTCGCGGATGTCGTTGGCGAGGCAGAGCTGCACCGCCTTGGCGCCGTCGGTAATCGAGCCGCCGCCGACCGTCACGATAAGGTCGGCGTTGGCCTCGCGCGCCGCCGCGGCGGCCTTGAGCACGGCGGATCGGGGCGTGTGCGGCGGCATTCCGTCCCAGACGCCGGCGCAACGGTTGCCGAGCGCGGCGCGCACCCTCGCAATCTCGTCCGTATTGCGGTTGAGGGACGACGACACCATCAGAAAGGCGCGGGTGGCGCCGTGCCGGCGAGCCGCATCGGCTACGGCCTCGGCAGCGGGCGTGCCGAACACGACGTCGTCCATCGCGCCAAAGGCGACGCGGCCTGATATTGGCATTGGCGAAACTCCCGGGTTGGCAACGCGCAATGTTGCAGCCGGGCGCGAGCGCGGCAAGCTTCGAGTGGGCTCGCAGTTCCTGCAGTTATAGTTGCTGTGCGTTTGTGGACAGGCGCGGCAGCGAAGTCATTATGCATGAATGACATATTGCTGGCGGGCCCCCGCTCGCTCGAGTGGCCCATTCCGGACGCTGGCCCCGCACTGAGGCAGCCCGGTCCCACCAGCCTCGCGACACGCGCGCAGCATCCTCAGAGGCTCCTCATACGGCAGCCGCCGCGGGCCACCGCTGCTCTCGCCCCATGAAAGCGAAGCCGCGACAGACAGTATGGGCGTCCGCCTAAGCCTGGCCCGCGGCCGCGCGCCTCAAGGATCTCACGCTTTGGTGCGACAAGATCGGCGTTGAGCCGGGCTTGCGAAGGAGCCGGCAAGATCCCGGCGCCATGGCTCCGCGTTCGATGCTGACGTCGATGGCGGATGCGCTCCAGGGCCGCCCGGCTGAACGACCATCGTCATGAAGTGCCCCCGGAAGTAGTGGCGCGCCGGGAAGGATTCGAACCCACGACCCTCAGATCCGTAGTCTGATGCTCTATCCAGCTGAGCTACCGGCGCGTGCGAGACGTCTTCTCGCGGTAGTGCCCTCGCGAATGCTCCGGGCAATACAAAGAGCGCCGTGGGCGCGGGTGGCCCCCGGTCGCTGCGCGCGGACCATGCCGCGGGGCAAAGTCGGGGTCAAGCGCAAAGTTTCTGGTGTAAGCCCCAAGTTGAGAGTACCCCCTGTCTGCCAAGTTGTGGCTGCCCCTCGGCGATTGCCGGATCAGGCGGGGACGCGTCAACCGGGATATCATTGCGATGAGCGCCAAGGAGCGCGAGCGGGCTTGTGAAATGCGGCGGCTGGCGTCACAGTGGACTCGCGGGCGCGTCGAGCCCAAGGGCGCACTGTACGAACGTCCCCTCACCTGTCCACCCCGAGGGTGCACTCCAGAGGTGGTGAGGAACCCACGGACCTTTGTCTTGCAAATGCCGGTTGCGCCGCTTATAGCCTCGAGGACACGGAGACGTGGCCGAGTGGCTGAAGGCGGCGCTTTGCTAAAGCGTTGTACTCCAAAAGGGTACCGGAGGTTCGAATCCTCTCGTCTCCGCCAGAAACGTCGTCGTGCCGAGGGGCGCCGCGCCGATCCGCGGGGAAGGCGCCGACCGCGAGCCTCAGCCCCGATGCTCGGCCAAGGCTGCCTTGCGACGGATCTTCGCTCAGACTGTCGCCTCGCAGCCGTCAAAGTCGGCAGTCGCGATCACCCCGGCCTCGTACCGCGCCCGGACATGCCGCGGCGCTTCCGGCACGGACCGCGCCGTCAGCGCTCGGCCACCGGTCTGAGGCCCTTGCGCTCGCGCATCAGGTTGACGAAGCGCGTGAACAGGTAGTGGCTGTCTTCGGGACCGGGCGACGCCTCGGGGTGGTACTGCACCGAAAACACCGGCTTGCCCGCGAGACGGATGCCGCAGTTGGTGCCGTCGAAGAGGGACACGTGCGTCTCCTCGACGCCCGCCGGAAGCGTATCGCGATCGACCGAGAAACCGTGATTCATCGACGTGATCTCGACCTTGCCGGTGGTGAAGTCCTTGACCGGATGGTTGGCGCCGTGGTGGCCCTGCTTCATCTTCACCGTGCGGGCGCCGAGTGCAAGCGCCAGCATCTGGTGGCCGAGGCAGATGCCGAACAACGGCAGCCCGGAAGCGACAAGCTTCTTGATCTCCGGCACGGCGTACCGGCCGGTCGCAGCCGGATCGCCGGGACCGTTCGACAGGAAAACCCCGTCGGGCTTCCGCGCCAAGACGTCCTCGCCGGTCGCACTTGCCGGCAGCACGGTGATGCGACAGCCGGCCGAGGCGAGGCACCGCAGGATGTTGCGCTTGAGGCCGTAGTCCAGGGCGACGACATGGAACTCAGGCCGCTCCTGCGCCCTGTAGCCCTTGCCCCACACCCAGCGCATCTCGTCCCAGGTGTAGGACTGCGCGCTCGTCACCTCGGGCACGAGATCCATCCCGTCGAGTCCGGGCCAGGCCTTGGCCTGCGCCTTGAGCGCGGCGATGTCGAAGCGGCCGTCGGGCGCGTGCGCGATCACGGCGTTCGGCATTCCCTTTTCTCGAATCATGGCCGTCAAGGCGCGTGTGTCGATGCCGGCGATGGCGATGATGCCGCGCGACTGCAGCCAGTGATCGAAGTGCTCGGCTGCCCGATAGTTCGACGGGCCGGTGATGTCGGCGCGCAGGACGCAGCCGCGCACGCCCGACCGCGACGCCAGGTTCGACGTCTCGATGTCCTCGGCATTGGCGCCGACGTTGCCGATGTGTGGAAAGGTGAATGTGATGATCTGCCCGGCGTAGGAAGGGTCCGTCAGGATCTCCTGATAGCCTGTGATCGCGGTGTTAAAGCACACCTCGCCGACGGCCGTGCCGGTCGCGCCAAGGCCGTAACCCGAGATCACCGTGCCGTCGGCGAGCACGAGCCGCGCCGTCTCGGTCGCCTCGGCCCATGCCTCGGATGCCTGAGCCTTGCCTGCCATGTGTTCGATCTCCGACGCCGCCTGGGCCTGCCCGCACTCCGGCGGCTGCCTAGGGGAAGGCGTCGTGCCTGTCAAACCCCGAGGCGCGCCGGCTCCGATCGGTTGTGCGCCGGCCCGCGAGGCCGTACATCACAGGAAAGGTCGAGATCAGGGAGACCGCCATGCTCCGCCAGCGCCTTTCCGACGACATGAAAACCGCGCTCAAGGCCGGCGACAAAGAGCGGCTCGGCGTCATCCGGCTGATGATCGCGGCGGTGAAGTCGGCCGACATGGAGCCTGGCGCAAAGGGCGAGATCGACGACGCCGGAATCATCGCCGTGCTGACCCGCATGGTGAAGCAACGGCGGGATTCGATCAGCCAGTACACGGCCGCCGGCCGGAAAGAGCTCGCCGACAAGGAGGCGGCGGAAATCGCCATCATCGAATCCTACCTTCCGACCATGATGTCCGAGGCCGAGGCGCGGGAGGTGGTGGCAGGGCTCATCAAGGAGACCGGCGCCAGCGGACCGAAGGACATCGGCAAGGTAATGGGCGCGCTCAAGGCGAAATTCGCCGGCCGCCTAGACATGGGCCGGGCAAGCGCGATTGTGAAAGAATTGCTGAAGTAGCAGCTCGCGGCGGCGCGAGTATTCTTCGCAGTTGCAGCATCGCGCATCAGTTTTTTGTGATCGAGACAACCGGGCCGACGCCCGAGAATAAGGCGTACTATGCGCCGGTCTCGTCGCTCATCCTGCGTTCATGGACGGCACGTTATTGGAACCATTCAGCTGAACCGTTGTTTGAGGGGGTTTCGGCCATGAAGCCTGGAGTGTCCCGCGGATTGTCCATTGCCGAGTTCCTGTCTGAGGTCGCCGCGTTTGGTTGGGCTCGCCGCGTCTGGCGCGTGGACATGCATCACACGCTCGATCCCGATCATGCCCGCTGGCGCGAGATCGGCAGCCGTGCCGTGGTCGACGCGATGCGCCGCAGTCATATCCGCGATCGCGGCTGCGAGGACATCGCGCAGCACGTCTCGATCATGCCCGACGGGGAGATCTGGACAGGGCGCGATTGGAACCGGACCCCGGCGAGCGTCGGCATCGCCATGAGCCGCGGCGTGTTCATGCTCGAGGTCGTGGGGAATTTCGACAAGGGGCGCGACCGGCTGGAAGGCGCGCAGCTCGAGGCGACGATCGCCGTGATTCGCGGCGTCCAGGCGCGCTTTCGGCTGCCGGCGGAGGCGCTGCTCTTCCATCGCGACGTACCGCAGTCCGACAAGACGTGTCCGGGCTCGGGCGTGGAGAAAGCCGAGATCGTAAGATTGCTGCGGCGGTCGCCGGTGTGCGTGGCCCCGTTCGGGGCCTGCCTGGCGCGGCTGCCGCTCGAGGCCGAGGCGAAGGCGACCGGCGCGACCATCCGCTCGGCCGGCTGAGGTGGCACTGCATCTTGCGGCGCGGTGAATCGAAGCGATATCGGAGAAGGGCGTCCCGGGCGGTGGGCCCCGGGATGGAAGCTTGCGACGAGCTCGATCAGTTGACCGGAGCGGCGCAAGATGGCATAAGAACAAAAATAGAACATTCTGTGCCACTGTCCCAGCCATGCCCGCCCGCCCCCCAGACGCGCTTCTCGCCGACCTGCGCCGGCGCATCGCCGCCATCGAAGCCGACGGCACGCCCCGGCCGCCGCTTCCCGTGCGATCCGTGTTGATCCCGCTTGGCCCGCCACGTCTGGATGAGGCTCTCGGCGGCGGGCTCATCGCGGGCAGCCTCAATGAGGCGGTGCCGCGCACGATCGGCGACATCGGCGCAGCCTTCGGCTTCGCGCTGGCGCTTGCCGCCCGCGCTGTCGCCATCCGGGGCGCGGGCGCGCTCTTCCATATCCACGAGGAACTGGCAGCGCGCGAGGCCGGCGCCCTTTACCCGGCAGGTCTGGAGGCCTTCGGGCTCGCGCCGCAGGCCCTGCTGAGCCTCACCGTCCGTCGCCGGGCCGACCTCCTCCTCGCCATGGAGGAGGCGCTCAAATGCCGGGCGCTGGCCTGCGTCATCGGCGAGGCCTTTCCCGACCGGCGCGGCATCGGGCTGACGGCCTCGCGCCGGCTGGCGCTTGCGGCGAAGGCCGGCGGCAGCCTCGGCCTGCTCGTGCGGGCACCCGGCAGCGTGGCGCCGAGCGCCGCTGTCACCCGCTGGGAGATCGAGGCGGGCCCGAGCCGCAGCGATGCCTTCGGCGGCCTCGGCGCCCCGGCCCTCGTCGTCCACCTCGTCCGCAGCAAGCTCGGCCGCACCGGCAGCTGGCGTCTCGAATGGAGTTTGCATGATCGCGTGTTCGCCGAAACGGAGATATCTCGCCCTCTGGCTGCCTCGCCTCCCCACCGACCGGATCGTGCGCGCGAAGCGTCGGCGCGCCAGTCGCGCATGGCCTGAGCCGGCGGCATCGGCAGAGAGCGCGTTCTCCCGCCATCCGGCGACGCCGCTTGCTGTCGTCGAGCGCGCCGGCAACGCGCTGCGTCTTGCCGCCCTCAACACGCCGGCGCAACGCCTGGGCCTCACCCCCGGCCTCGCGCTTGCCGATGCGCGCGCCCGCGTTCCCGCGCTCTGCATCGCTGAGGCCGACCCTGCCGCCGATGCCCGCCTCCTTGCGCAACTCGCCGGCCAGGCCCTGCGCTGGACGCCCTTCGTCGGCCTCGAGCCGCCGGACGGGCTGATGCTCGACATCACCGGATCGGCCCACCTCTTCGGCGGCGAGGCCGCACTCCTGGCCGAGGTAATGGCCCGGCATCGGGCACAAGGCTTCCATGCCGCCGCCGCCATCGCCGACACACCCGGCTGCGCCTCGGCCGTTGCGCGCTTCGGAACGCCGCAGGTCGTGCCGCCGGACGCCGCCGAGGCGGTGCTCTCCCCCCTTCCCGTCGCCGCGCTCAGGATC
>CAYWBX010000101.1:0-8319 GCA_964456015.1 uncultured Hyphomicrobiaceae bacterium
AAGCTGCGGTCGCAGGGAGTCCGCCGCAGCCGTCGAATCATAAATGATGCGCTCGACGTCCGCGCGCAGCCGCTGCAGCTCTCCCTCAAGTTCCTTCAGTTGCTGGATGGACTTCTCTGCGTTCTCGACGCTCTTTGACAGCCTCGAGATCGGCTCCATCACTTCCGGCGGCAGCGCCGGTGGCGGCTCCGGCGCGGGCTGGCTGCCCGGCGTCGCAGCTGGTGTCGGTTCTCCGGGCACGGCCTGAGCAGGCGGGGACGCGGGCGGCTGCTGCGCCTCTACGCCGGACGGTGCAAGCAGCCCCCCGGCCGCCGCAGTCAGCCAGACAACGCACCATCCAACCGTCAGCCAGCGCAAGCGGCGCATCGCGTGGTACCCTCACAGAGTAGCTGAAGCCAATCCGGAACGTGGCGAAGAGGTAATCATCGACGGCCAAGCTCGCGCACCGGACCCGAGCATCGCGTCGCAAGATGGCTTGTGGCCTTGCCGGGGCGTCGCCTCACTCAGCGGCACGTTCTCCTCCGGAAGCCTGGCCGAAGGATCGCGCCGGCCGCTGGAAAATCGGTGGCGAGGGTTGTGCTTCGGGCGTGCTGGCGCGTCCTCGCCGGTCGTCTCCAATCCCTGTCTCGATGACCAGGTCGACGGGACCACCCGTCAGGATCAGATGCTCGACGTCGTCGCGGCGCACGAGGATGAGCCGTCGGCGACCGTCGACATTGGCCTGCTCAACGACGCCAAGGCGCCGTTCGGGTCGCGGTCCGAAGATGGCGGCCGCGGGAGACTGACCGTTGAGGTATCCCTTGACGACCCAAACGGCGGCAACCGCGAGGAGCGCCAGGAGAGCAAAGAGAAACAGGTAGAGCAGGATGTCCATATGCGGTCCCCTCGGTCGCAACGGGTTCCGTGCCCAGACGCCGTGCCTGCGCCGCCCACCCCGTCCCTTCGCGTTGCGGGATATCAGAACTTTAGGGTCATTTTAACCCTGGTGATCGAATTGTTGACCGGTCTCTTCCGGCATCGCTGGCGTCTCGTCCGGCAATCCCGCGAGGCGGCGTAAAGCGCCCCGAACGGCGGCGCAGGTTGGGGGGTCAAGTTGCTGTCCAGTCGCGTTTTTACCGTTGCGTTAGAAGCCTTTGCTGCCCAGAATCAGCTATGGTCCCGCGGTATGAGCGGGATGAATGGGCGCACAAGGGAAAGCCAGGCGGCAACGGCCATGTCGCCGGCGGCCGGCATCATGCTGGCGATGGTGGTCATCCTTTCAGGCGCCGGTTTCGCGGCCCTGTCCATGCTCGCGGCTCGCGCCGCCCAGCCTGTGGTGCTGGCGCTGCTCGCGTTCCTTGCCATGATTGGCACGTTCTTTCTGCTGGCCCTGGCCGCCGGACACGTGCGCATCCGCGAGCGGGTGACCCGGTCCGAGATCGCCGAGGCCGCGCTGGACGATCTGGATCAGGGATTTCTCGTCACTGGGCCAGGCGGAAAACCGCTCTCCAGCAATGCCTTCTTCCGCGATATCGTTGGACTCGATGAGAACGGGGAGCCGCGTCCGCTCGAAGATGCGTTCGCCGGTGAGCCGCACGCTGCCGAATGTCTGTTCCGCTTGATGCGTGCCGGCGAGCGCGGCGAAGCGCGCACCGAGGAGTTCCGCCTGCGCGATATGGACGGGCGCGGTCGCCCGGCTCGCTGGCTGCGGCTCTCGGTGCGGCCGGTCACCGGCCGCGCGTTGGCGACCGAAACGCCGGGAGTGCTGCTGTGGCAGATCGCCGACATCACCCAGGACCGCGCGCGCGAGGCGGAAGCGATCCGCGGGCTCGAAGCTGCGCTCGCCAACTACGAACGCCTGCCGCTGGGTCTCGTCGTGGCCTCGGCCGACGGCCGAGTGACGGCGATCAACGCGACGCTTGCCGCATGGCTCGGGCTCGATGCCAATGCTGTTCAGAATCGGACGCTGCATCTCGATGATCTGATCGTTGGCGGCGGCGCGGCGCTGCTGCGCTCCTCGCTGGTCCGCGCCAAAGGGCAGCCCGTTCGGTTGGAACTCGACCTGGTCCGCGAAGACGGCGTCGGCCTGCCGGTCGACGTCATGGCCGGCGCGCTGGGAGAGGGGGCCGATCCCGGTGAGATCACGGCGATTGTTCAGGTGCGCACCCGGGCGGCGGGATCACCGGAAGAGGCCGCCGCTGCCGAGGCCCGCTATTCGCGGATGTTCCAGGCGTCTCCCTTTGGCATCGCCACGCTCGGCGAGGATGGCAGCATCCTGTCGACGAACGCGGCCTTCGCCCGCATGTTCCCAGAGCCGGATCAAGTCGGGGCCAGCAATCTGCTTGCGCTCATTGCGTCGACCAAGGATGCGGAGGCCGAGCGCGCCGTCACCGCCGCGATTGCAGAGGCGCGGGCGGGGCGCGTGCGCTTGGCGCCCATCGAGATCTCCTTCGGCGCTAACAAGGAGTTCACGCGCCGCCTCTACATCAGCCCGATTGCGCAAGGGATTCGGCAGGGGGAGGCGGCAATCCTCTACGTGGTCGATGCGACCGAGCAGAAGGCGCTCGAGCTCAAGTATGCCCAGAGCACCAAGATGGAGGCGGTGGGGAAGCTCGCGGGCGGGATCGCGCACGACTTCAACAATGTTCTGACCGCGATCATCGGCTTCTCGGACCTCTTGCTGCAGACCCACCGGCCGACCGACGCCGCCTACGCCGATATCATGAACATCAAGAAGGAGGCGAACCGCGCGGCGCGCCTCGTCCGCCAGCTGCTTGCCTTCTCGCGCCGGCAGACGCTGCAGCCGCAGCTCCTCGATCTCGGCGAGGTGCTGACCGATCTCTCTGTCATGCTCAATCGGCTCCTCGGCGAGAAGGTGGACCTCAAAATCGTCACCGGTCGCGATCTTTGGTTCGTCAAAGCCGATCGCAGCAACATCGAGCAGGTGATCACGAACCTCGCGGTCAATGCCAAGGATGCGATGCCGGACGGCGGCCGGCTCATGGTGCGGGCGAGAAACGTGAGCGAGCGGGATTCGCTCAGGCTGCGCAGCCAGTTCGTGACCCCCGGCGAATACGTCTGCATCGAGGTCGAGGATACCGGTACCGGCATGACGCCGGAGGTGATGGCAAAGATTTTCGAGCCGTTCTTCTCGACCAAGGAGGTCGGCAAGGGAACCGGCCTCGGTCTTTCCACGGTCTACGGCATCATCAAGCAGACCGGCGGCTACGTCTTTCCCGAGAGCACGCCGGGCAAGGGCACAACCTTCCGTATCTATCTGCCCAGGCATATTCCGGAGAGCGGCGACGAGGTCCAGGCCGCCCGCGAGCCGAAGAGGGAGCCGCCCCGGGATCTGACCGGAACCGGCCGGGTGCTGCTCGTGGAGGACGAGGACTCCGTGCGCGCCTTCGCCACCCGCGCCCTGAAGCGCCAAGGCTACGAGGTCGTCGAAGCGACATCGGGGGCCGAGGCCCTGGAGATCGTCGCGCGCGGCAACGACCGCATCGACATTGTCGTCTCCGATGTGGTGATGCCCGAAATGGACGGCCCGACGATGATGCGCGAGCTGCGCAAGGCCCGTCCCGATCTGAAGGTGATCTTCGTGTCCGGCTATCCAGACGATCGCTTCAAGACCGGGCTCGATCCGGATGCGCATTTCGCCTTCCTGGCGAAGCCCTTTACGCTGCCGCAACTCGCTGCGAAGGTGAAAGAGGAACTCGGCCGCTGACGGTTGCTCAATCCCGCGTTAAGCGCCGTGCGGTAGGGCTACGGGCGGACGGGACGGGTCGCGCAAGGGCCACGGGGCTCGTGCGAGGGTTCGGTTCCGGTCCCGTTCGCGCGTCAGGGAAACTCGCAATGTCAACGCCGCCGCTGGTCTCGGTGATCGAGCCCTGCTTCAACTGTGCCGCGACCGTCGATGCGACGCTCGAGAGCATCAGCCGGCAGAGCGAGCCGCGTCTTGAGATCATATGCGTCGACGACTCCTCGACCGACGCGACGGCGGAGCGGCTGGCAAACTGGGCGGTGCGCGAGCCGCGCCTCGTCGTCATCAGGCAGGCGAACGGCGGTTGTGCGGCGGCGCGCAACAGGGGGCTCGCGGCGGCGCGCGGCAGCTTCATCGCCTTGATCGACGCCGACGATCTGTGGGCGCCCGATTATCTCGCCCGGCATCTTGCGCGCTTTGACGCCGATCCCGGGCTCGGCGTTTCGTTCACCCGCATCCATTTCATCAATCATGACGGAAGTCCGACGGGCGAGACGACGCGGCCCAAGCTGAGCGGGATCACGCCGCAGGACATCCTCGAGCACAATCCCGCCGGCTGCGCCATGATGGTGGCGCGCCGGGAAGTCTTCGCCGAGGTCGGCCCCTTCAACCACCGCCTGCGGCGCGCGGAAGACCAGGAGTGGCTGTTCCGCGTTGCGCTCACCCGCTGGCGGATCGAGGGCATCGACGCGCCGCTCGCCGACTATCGCAACAGCCCCGCCGGTCTCTCAGCCAATCTCGATGCGCAGCTCGAGGCGTATCGCGATCTCCTCGACCACGTCGAGCAGCTGGCCCCCGAAATCGTGCGCAGCGGTCGCCGCCGCGCGGTCGCCAGCATGCAGCTGTTCTGCGCCCGCCGGGCGCTGCGCTTGGGCCTCGGGCCCGCCGAGATCCGCCGCCATCTGGCTGCGGCCCTCAAAGGGGCCCCGGAACTTCTCATGCGCCAGCCGCGCTCGGTGGCGGGCCTTGCGCTCGCAGCCCTCAGTCCGGCGGGCGCGAGCGGATTGCTGCGCGCCCTGCGCTGACCTTTGGAAAGCAGGGACCGGCGATCGGGCTTTTCTGCCGGGACCGCGATGCGGGGGCAACCGAGCGGCTGCCCGAGCCATCCCCGTGCCACGCTCGCAGCAAGCGGGCGACGCCTACGCCGGTTTGAGGGCAAGGCCGAGCCGCTGGCGCAGCTCAAGCCGGATGCGCGGCAGCCAGAAGTCGGTCACCGGCCGGAATTTTGGGGGGCTGCCTGGCGTCCAGAAGTGCAGCGTGCGCGCGGGGCGCACGTAGGCTTGCCAGTCCGCCTCCGTCACGTGCGTGAACGACAGCGAGCCCTTGCGAGCCGCGATACGGGTCTTCACCTGCTCGATGTCGCGCAGCGCATAATGCCGGTTGAAAATCGCCCTGCTTGCGACGCGCGCCTTCGAAAGGTTCTGCGGAAACTGCTTGTTGCGCGCCGGGTCCCAGGCGATTGCCGGATCGTTGCGGAAAAGGCGGAACTCGCGCCAGGCGACGCGGTAGTGGCGACGCCGTTCCTCGATCGGCCGCTCGCGCGAATCCTCGCCGCGCGCGATGGCCGCAACGTCCGCATCGGTCAGCGCGAACTCCATCTGATTGGCGCGCACGAAATCCGCGCCCTCGCGCTCGGCCTGAGCCAGGACCGGCCACGGGCTCTCGTTCAGGAACTCATCGGCATCGAGCCTGAGCCACCAGTCCCTGGGTCCTAGCTCGTGATGAAAGGCGTTGTAGCCGATGGCGCGCAGCCCGTCATGGAAGCGCTCTCCGATCCGGCAATGCGCCACGATGCGGCCGGCATGGCGGCGGGCGAGGTCCTCGACGATCTGCCATGTCCCGTCGCTCGACATGTTGTCGAGCACCACGATCTTCTCGCAGTGGCCAAGGGCATGGGCGAGGCTCTGACCGACGATGTCGGCCTCGTTCTTGACAATCATGAGGCCGTAGATGCGCGGCATGGGCTGTCCTCGAGCGCTCGGCTGCTCATCGAAGCATCGCACGCCGCCCGTTAAATCCGGGTGAGCGGACCGTCCTGCCGCATGCGCCGGGCGGGCGCGAGGCGAACGCGCTCCCTGCCATTCGCCGAGGCCGCGAGCGCAGATCCGCAGCGCCGGAGGGCGGTATGAGCGTCAACTGGAAAATGCAGCTGCAACGCGCCATGGGAACGCCATTGCGCGCGAAGTCCCGAGGGCAAACTTGCGCGCGTCACGCCGCCGTCTCCGCGCGCGCGACCGGGCGTCCGTTCTCCGCAATGACACGCACCGCGAAGTCGAACCGCCCGATGTCGATGGCGATGTCGAGGTCTTCGGACGGCAGGTGCGGCTTGCCGGGATCGCGGAAGTCGGAGATGCGCTTGCCGGCGAGGATCACGTCGCGCACGGCGGCCGGATTGCCGGGACGGCCTTCGAGCAGGTTGCGCAGATGGAGGGCGCAGAGCTCGTCCTCGTCGGTGCGCTCGATCCCGCTGTCGCCCATGGCGACGAGCGTGACCAGGGCGGGCCGCGCGGCCCGAATGGCGCGCGCGGTTGCCGTGGCCGTGACGAGGGAGCCTGCGTAAAGGCGCTCGACGTGCGGCAGAGCCGCGACGATGCCCTGCGTACCGGCGCTCGTTCGCTGCAGAATCGTTTTCCCCGCGACGTTCGCGCTCGTCATCTCGAAGGGCGAGTTTCCATGATCGAAGCCAGGGGGCGGGATGCCATCGACCTCGCCGATGCACACATGCCCAACGCCGGCATCGCGCAGCCTGAGCGCCTCATCGCTGTCGCGCACCATGATGATCTTTTCGGCGCCGCGCGCGAGCGCAACCGCGGCCGTAGTGAAGGCGCGAAAGACGTCGATGACCACGGCGGTCCCGCGCGCCCGGCAAGCGCCTTCGAGCAGGCTTTCGACGACGATGTCCATCTCGGATCCGCTTATGCGCGTCAGATCAGCCGGCCGCCCGAAGCCATCTGAGATAGCGCCAGGAGTGCATGAGCGAGATGCTCCCCGGTACAATTATCAAGAACGGCAAAAAAATCAGCATTGCGACCACATCCGACTTGAGATTCTGCTCGATGGTCGAGTGCGACGGATCGCGCGCGCTGTAGCGGATGGCGATACGCTGCCCGTGCTCGAGCCGAATTGGTTCAGTCAGGTCGCTGCGCTGCGCCGTGCCGGCATAGCTCTGCCCGTCGGCCGCGACGAACCGGTAACGAACGTCGAGACGGTAGCGCCCGTAACCGGACTTCGAGCGCGGCAAAGAGGACAGTCGCGCCTCCTCGACGAGGCCGTTGGCCGGCATCCCGAACCAGAGGAGCGGCGCCTCCTGAGCGAGCTTGTAGCCGAGGAGGCCCGCCGCCAGCAGGACGCCCGCAAGGACAATGAGCACGAGAATTCCGGCGATATGAGTCGTCCATCGGCTGCGCCGGGCGGCGTCGGCGTTGAACGCCTCTTGCGTGAGCAGGCTGCGCAACCCCGGCACGCCGGCCACCCGATCCGCGATGTGGGGCCTCGATGACATCCAGCCTCCCATGCCATCCGAATGCCGTCACCTGCTTCGCAGGTCCCGCATGGACTTCCGCGACATCCGTTCCGTGGGTGCCAGGACGGCCGATCGCATCCGACGAGAGCGGAGCCGCCTTTCCGTCGCGCCGCCGCCGGTCAGATGTCGAGATCCTTGGCGAAGGCTGCGCGCTCCTGGATGAAGCGGAAGCGCAGCTCCGGCTTCGAGCCCATCAGCGTATTGACGGTCTCGGCCACCGCGTCGCGCTCGCCTTCGGCCACTTCGACCTTGAGCAGCGTCCGCCGCCTCGGGTCCATGGTCGTCGACTTCAGGTCCTTGAAGTCCATCTCGCCAAGCCCCTTGAAGCGCGTGACGTCCGGCTTGCGGCCCTTGAAGACGGTGGCGAGCAGCTCGTCGCGGTGCCGGTCGTCGCGCGCATAGGCCGTCTCACCCTTGAGGGTGAGGCGGTAGAGCGGCGGCACGGCGAGAAAGAGATGGCCGTTCTCGATCAGCGGCCGCATTTCCTGATAGAAGAACGTCATCAAGAGCGAGGCGATGTGCGCGCCGTCGACGTCGGCGTCGGTCATGATGATGACGCGGTCGTAGCGCAGGTCCTCGTCCCTGTACTTGGGGCCGGTACCGACGCCGAGCGCCTGCACGAGGTCGGAGAGGAGCTGGTTCTGCGCAAGCTTCGCCGACGTCGCGTTGGCGACGTTGAGAATCTTGCCGCGCAGCGGCAGGATCGCCTGCGTCTTTGGATCGCGCGCCGACTTGGCCGAGCCTCCTGCGGAATCGCCTTCGACCAGGAAAATCTCGGTCTCTCCCGAGCGGTTCGAGCAGTCCCAGAGCTTGCCGGGAAGTCGGAGCTTGCGCGAAGCCGTCTGCCGGTTGACCTCCTTTTCGCGCCGCCGCCGCTCGCGGTCCTCGGCCTGCTCGATGGCCCACTCGAGCAGCCGCGTCGCCTGCTGCGGGCTGTCGGCGAGCCAGTGATCGAAGGCATCCCGGACGGCCCCTTCGACAATGCGCGCGGCCTCGACGGTGGCGAGCTTGTCCTTGGTCTGGCCCTGGAACTCAGGCTCCCGGATGAACACCG
>CAYWBX010000102.1:0-8294 GCA_964456015.1 uncultured Hyphomicrobiaceae bacterium
AAAGCCCGGCGGCCTTGTCGATCACGATGGCGTCGTCCTCCCAGCTGTCCCAGTGGCCGAGCACGACCTCCATGAACTCGTCGGCGACGTCGTAGCGCAGGTCGTGTTCGAGATGCGCCGCCTTGCCCATGTTCTGGGCCTCGGAGTTGTTGAGCGAGGTGACGACGTTCCAGGCGGCGCGCCCGCCCGTCATCAGATCGAGCGTCGAGATCACCCGCGCGACGTGAAACGGCTCGTAATACGTGGTCGAGTAGGTCGACCCGAGCCCCAGGTAGCGGGTCGCCATGCCCATGCAGGCAAGAATCGTCACGGGGTCCATCTTGACGACGCGCACGCCGTTTCTCACCGCCTCGCGATGGTCGTTGCCGAGAATGTCCGGCATCGCCAGGCGGTCATCGAAGAAGCCTAAGTGAAACTTGCCGTACTCGAGCGCCTGCGCGATTCGCGTGAAGTACTGCGGACCGAGAAAATCGGTCGCCGAGTGCGGATGGCGCCAGGAGCCGACGTAGTTCGAGCAGTTCTGCGCCTGCAGGAAGCCGATCAGCGCCATCTCTCGCGTTCTGCCCGCCATGACTGAAATGCTCCGTTCTCGACCACCGAATGTGTCGGCCAACTTGTCCGGACAAATGTCTTAGCGGCTTTCTTCCGCCGCGTCACGCGCCCGCCGACCACCCTAGTTCGGTGCTCCTCCGCCGAAGTCGGGAACGGAGCGGGGGCCAGACCAGAATTGCTTTCCCTGCGCGGCATAGGGCGGAATGCGACCGAGCCAGCCGATAAGCACGCCCGCTCAGCGCGCCGAACAGCCGATGCGTCGGCCTTCGACGGGAATTTTTGATTTTCGCGCTTCGATCGCGTCCTTGACGCGGTGCGCGAAGCCCGGTACCTGCCTTCCGCCATGACCCTGACGAGCCGCATCCACGCTCCGAAACCTGCGCGACGCCGCACCGCTGCGGCGCGCCGGGGGCCGTCTCGTCTCTAGACCGACGCGTCAACCTCCGCGCGCCCCCCATTCTCCCCGGGCGAGCGCGCATTGCAATCGCTCTCCCCGGCCCCCTGCACGACACGGAGAGCTGCCCAATGTACATCAACCCCGCATTCAAGACTGATGCCGACAGCGCCTGGGCCTTCGTGCGCGCGCGTGGTTTCGGCACCGTCGTTGCCGTTGATGCGGGATCTCCCGTCGGCGCACACGTCCCTTTGCTTGTCGCCTCGCGAGACGGCACGCCGACCCTCGAATTCCACGTCGCCCGCGCCAATCCCCTGCACCGCGTCATCGCCGCGTCTCCTCAGGTCCTGGTCGTCGTTGCCGGGCCGGACGCCTACATCTCGCCGGACTGGTACGTCTCGAGCGACCAGGTTCCCACCTGGAACTACATGGCGGCGCATATCCGCGGACAGGCGACGTTGATCGGGCCCGGGGAGGCGCATGCTCACGTCGAGGCCTTGAGCCTCGCCTTCGAGGAGCGGCTGCGACCGAAAAAGCCCTGGAGCACCTCGAAAATGAGCGCGCGCAAGCTGGAGGCAATGCTCGCCGCAATCGTTCCAATAAGAGTTGTGGTTGAAAGTATCGAGTGCTCCTTCAAGCTCAGCCAGAACAAGAGCGAGGCCGACCGGCTCGAGACCGCGCGCATGCTCGACTGGCGGGGCGGCGCGGGCGAGCGCGGGGTCGCTGCCGCGATGCGCAGATTGCAGCGCCCCGGGAAAGGCGGCGCATGAGGACCGTATCGTCGTTGTTCGCGACAGCCGGAATGACGGCCATCGAGATTGGGCGGGCAGGTTCGGATCGTGCGCGACCCGTTGCCTCCCGCAAGCCGCGCCGGCTGACATCGACACGCGCGCGACCAGGGAAGCGAGCCCTGATGCGACTGTCGCGTGCCGGTCGAAAGCGCAACCGGCAGGGTCGATGCCGAGATGTGTCCCGACAGACCGCTGGTCCGCGCGACCGGCGCCGCGCACGATGCCATCAGCCTCGTGGCGGAGCCGCTCCGTCACTTGAGATTGAGAGCAAACGGGGGATGCCTGATGCTGGAGATCAGACCCAATTGCGAGTGCTGCGACAAGGACCTGCCGCCCGACGCGCCGGATGCGATGATCTGCTCCTTCGAGTGCACATTCTGCGCCGACTGCCTGGCGCGGCGGCTGCCAGGCGGGCGATGTCCGAACTGCGGCGGCGAACTGGTTCGCCGCCCCGTGCGGCCAGCCGATCGTCTCTCCAGGCACCCCGCCTCGCGTGAGCGGGTGCGCAAGGCCCACGTCTTCTGCCGCTGAAGGCGCGTTCTGCCGCCGAGGGCGCTCGCCCGCTCACCTCAGCCGGACATTGCGCAGCGGCAAGGTGCGCACGCGCTTGCCCGTCGCCGCAAAGATCGCGTTGAGCACCGCCGGCGCGACGACGCCGATCGCAGCCTCGCCGACGCCGCCCCAGAAGCCATCGGAAGGTATCTGCACGACTTCCACCTGCGGCATCTCGGCAATGCGAAGCACGCCATAGGTGTCGAAGTTCGCCTCGATCACACGCCCGTCCCTGATCGTGATTTCCTGGTGCAACAGCGAGCCGAGGCCGAACGCCACGCAGCCTTCAACCTGGGCGTTCACCAGGTCTGGATTGACGACGCGACCGCAGTCGAGGGCGACGACGATGCGATGAACGTGAAGCCTTCCGCCGTCGGATACCGAGACCTCCGCCACCGCCGCCGCATAGCTGCCGTAGGCCATCGCCTGGGCGATCCCCTGGAAGCGCCCCGGCTCGCGCGGCCTTCCCCAGTCGGCCTTGCTTGCGACCGCGGTCAGGGCAACCAGGTGCTTGGTGTGGGAGCGCATGAGGCTCCGCCGGAAATCGAGCGGATCCCGCCCGGCGGCAACTGCGAGTTCATCGATGAAGCATTCGAGAAATAGCGCATTCTGGTTGGAGTAGACGCCGCGCCAGGAGCCGACGGGAACGCGCGTGTTGCGCATGGCGTGATCGATGTAAAGATTGGGCAGCGAGTAGCCGATCTGGGCTTCGCCCGCCTCGCCATAGAGCCCCTGGAAGACGCGCGCATCGCGGCCCTGCTGGCGTCCGGGTCCCGCCGTCGCGGCCGCAATCGACGGGCAGGAGATCCGCATGATGAGCCCCGTGATCTCGCCCCTCTCGTCGAGGCCGCCGGTCAGCTTCGCCATGCTCGCGGGACGGTAATAGCCGTGCCGGGTATCGTGCTCCCGCGACCAGATCAGCTTCACCGGAGTTCCTGGAACCTCGCGGGCGATGAGGACGGCTTGCGTGATGAAGTCGCTGCGGATGCGCCGCCCGAACGAACCGCCGGCCGGCAGCCTGTGGATCTCGGCACGCTCCGGCGGAAGTCCCGCCGCCTCGGCCGCCGCCTTCTGTGCGGCTTCCGCATTCTGCGTCGCCGTCCACACTTCCACCCGCTCCGGCGTCCAGCGCGCCGTCGCCGTCATCGGCTCCAACGTCGCCTGATGAGCAAACGGCATGCTGTAGACTGCCTCGATGCGCTTGGCGGCGCCGCGAATGGCTTTGAGCGCATCGCCGTGCGCGGTGCCAATGAACGCCTGTGGCGCCTCAAGTCCCTCCTTCAGCTGCTCGAAGATCGCCTCGCTCGACAGGTTCGGCTCGCTCCCCTCATCCCAGGTTGCGGCGACCACATCGAGTGCCGTCTTGGCCTGCCACCAGCTCTCGGCGACGACGGCGATGGCCGACGGGCCAACGCGAACGACGCGCCTGACACCCGGCATCCGGAGAGCTGCCGCATCGTCGATACCGAGCAATCTCGCGCCCGGAACCGCGCTGTCCTTGAGCGCGGCGCAGAGCATTCCCGGCAGGCGCATATCAATGCCAAAAACGTGGCGCCCATCGAGCTTTGTCGCGAGATCAAGAGGGCGGAGCGGCTTGCCGGCAAGTCGCCAGTCCTCGGGCTCGGACAGTTTGACGAGACGCGGATCGGGAATCTTGCGGCGGGCTGCGAGCGGAGCCAGATGGCCGTAGCTTGCGCTGCGCCCGGTGGCCGAATGGGAGACGATCCCCTTCTCGACCTTGAGTTCGGCGAAGGGGACCTTCCAAAGGTCGGCTGCCGCCTCGAGGAGCATGTGGCGCGCCGAGGCGCCGGCCAGGCGCATGTAGTCCTGCGAGGCTCGAATGCCGCGGCTCGCCGACGTCACGAAATCGCGCCAGATGCGGTTGCGCGCAAGTGACCGCCCGGGCGCCACCCATTCCACCGAAACTTTCGACCAGTCGCAGTCGAGCTCCTCTGCGACGAGCTGAGCGAGACCGGTGGACGTTCCCTGTCCAAGCTCCGCCCTGGCGATGCGGACGACCACGCGATCGTCGGGATGAACGACGATGAAGGCAGCGAGCTCGGGGTCAGCGATCTGTGCCGCGGCGCCATCCCGGGCGGCGGCCCGTTGCCGCGCCGGCGGCAACGCCACGCCAAGGGCCAAGCCGCCGCCTGCGGCTGCGGCGACCTTGAGGAGCTCGCGGCGGGATGAACCTTTCGCTGACATCACAACCTTGGCATCAGTCATACCGGACGCCGTCGCGTCGCGGCCGGGCGCTTACCGGCGTCGACGCTATCACAGACATGCTGCCGCTTTGCGACCACGGAATGGCTGGCAAGCCGGCCCTCGGCATGGGCGACCATTTCATCGGTTCTCGGAGCTTCGTGCCGCGATGACCCCCGCCGCCAGGAGTTCGCCGATCTCGCGAGCACTGTAGCCGATCTCGGCGAGAATCGCCTCGGTGTCCTCCCCAAGCGAAGGGGGCGCACGATCCGGCAGGCGCGGCGTCGCGCTTGCCACGATCGGCTGGCGCAGCGCACGGCGCATCGGAGTGGGTGTCGCGAAATTCGGCTCGAATACGCCGGTAGCCAGCAGGTGCGGATCGGCAAGAACGGCATCGATCGAGTTGACCGGCCCGCACGGCACATCGAGCCGCTCGAACGTTTCGAGCCACTCGCGGCTCGTGCGCGATCCGAGTGAAGTGGCGAGGACCGCATAGAGTTCGTCGGATCGTTTGGAGCGCTCGGAATTACTCTCGAACCAGGGTTGGGCGACGAGATCGTGACGGCCGAGTTCGAGGAGCACACGGCGCCACTGCTCGGTGGTGTAAGGAAGAAGAGCGATGTGTCCGTCACGTGTCGCAAAGGGCTTGCGGTTGCGCGACAAAGTGCGATGGTAGCCCGTCGCGCCCGCATCCTCGAAGGTCGCGTGCATCAGGTGCTCGTTCATGGTGAAGGCCGCCATGGCCTCCAGCATCGGCATTTCGATCCTTTGGCCCTTGCCGCCCGTGCGCTCACGATGCAGCAGCGCGGCGAGCACGGCGTAGACGACGTGCAGCGCCGAGACCTTGTCCGCCGTCACGGTCGGATGATACGCCGGCGCCCCGTCGCGCCGTTCCGTCAGGCCGGCGAGGCCTGACGTCGCCTGGATGATGTCGTCGTAAGCGGGCTTGCCCGCATAGGGTCCGTCGCTGCCGTAGCCGAGCGCGGCGCAATAGATGAGGCGCGGATTGAGCGCATGAACGGCCGTCCAGGAGAAGCCCAGGCGATCGAGCGCTGACTGTCGCATGTTGTGCACGAGCGCATCCGCCGTTGGAATGAGACGACGCAGCACCGCCTTGCCCGCCTCGCTCTTCAGGTCGACCGCAAGCGACCGCTTGTTGCGGTTGTTGTTGACGAAGCCGGCGCCAAGACCCGGCGCGCCGAGGGGTGGCGTATACCGGTTCATGTCGCCTTCAAGCGTTTCGATCTTGATCACGTCGGCGCCGAGATCGCCGAGAATTTGTGTGGCGTAAGGCCCGAGAATGATCGTCGTGATGTCGACGATGCGGAGGCCCTCGAGGAGGGGGTACATGGTGCAATAGGCTCCGGTGACAGGTCGCGTCCTTCTTCTGCCTCATCGCGGCCGGTCACAACAGCGGCGAGTGAGGCTCATGCCTCTTGCCGCAGCGCAGGGGCTCCCGGCGCGCCGAACCGTCGCAGGCGCCGCGCCCGGCTGACGCCGCTCATTCGCCTTTCGCATCGGACCGCCCGCCGACACGGTGCTGTCGCCGAGCCTTGCAGCGCCCCCGCCTGGACCCCGCAACGAACCGCCAGAGGCGCTCCTGTCGCGGAGGTTGGGATGTGGAGATCCGCAACTTTTGGTTGACGTTTCCTTTGAGATCTATCTATGAGTGTGGTCACCATGCTTTTTGTTTTCCTGGGGGAGCGTGCTTCCCGCCTTGTCTAGCGTCCGCATGCGCGATCCGGCGAATCCATGGCCGGCAGCGCCTCGCCCCCAAGGTCTGCCCGCGTCGTGTCCCCGGCATTTTGGAGGAGGCCCTTGCACGACTGCCAGATTGAGCGCGGCTCGCAAAAGGCACCTCGGGTCGCACGCGCCGTCGCCCTCGAGGTGCGGCGCAGCCTCCGGATGGTCGCCGACGCGGTGCGCCTCGTCATCCATCTCGTTCGCAAGATGCTGCCCACTCGGCGCGTCATCTTCTTTGCCGTCGTCCGTCTCACGGTCGGACTCGCGACCGTACGTCTCTCCGGCCTCATCGATTGGGAGCCCGCCCGCGGCTGGGTCGAGTTCGCGGGCCGGATCTATGTCGTGCTCGCCATCATGAACCTGCTGGCGCACTCCGAAGCCATCTTCATGGACGCGCTTGCCCGGAACGTCGAGCGGGCGACTGGCTTTCGCATCGGGGGGTGAGAGCGATGGGATCGGGGCTGGGAACGCTGCTGTTCGGCGCTAAGGCTGCCCATCTTGCAGGGCCGCGTCACATCCGGCAGCTGCTGTACCGAAGCGTCTGGCAAAGATTGCCGCAGCGCGCACGCCGCGCGGCCGCGTAGCGGCTCATCGCCACGGTGGCGCCGCGGCCGACGCCTTCCGCCATCCCACGCCCGCCGTACATCGTCGTCGGAATGCTCACCAACACGTGTGGGCTCGGCCAAAGCGCCCGGCTCTGCTACGAGGCGCTGCGCGGGGTGAGCAGCGATGTCTGGGGCGTCGACATCACCGCTGACATCGGCCAGCGCCAGACACTGCCATCGTTCGCCTTCCGCTGCGGACGGCACCTCTCCGGGCCGGGAACACTGATCGTCCACATGAACGGCGACTGGCTTCCCACCGTCATGACGAGTTTGGGCAAGCGGTTTGTCGGCGGTAAGTACGTCGTCGGCGTATGGCACTGGGAACAGGAGACCGTCGCGCCCTCTTGGAAGCACGGGGCGGCTTGTTGCCACGAAATCTGGGCCCCAAGCCGCTTCACGACCGAAGCCGTCCGACCCGCGCTGCGGCGCGGCCAGCCTCTGGCGACGGTTCCGCATCCCGTCGCAATTGCTTCGCGCTTGGCCAGCATCGACCGCCGCTCGCCGCGGAGCGGTCCATTCACATTTCTTTCGATGTTCGAGACGGGATCCAGCGTCTTCCGCAAGAACCCGCATGATCTGGCCGCCGCCTTTCGCCTCGCCATCTCGGGTCGGGAGGACGCCCGTCTCCTCGTCAAGATCGGCAATCAGGCCGCGCGAACGGGCTACATCGACGAAGCCATTGCCGCGCTGGCCCGCACCCCCAACGTCGACATCGTCCAGGGTTTCCTTGACGAAGAGCAGATGATCGCTCTCTACGCGCGGGCGGACGCCTACATCCTGCTGTCCAGATCGGAAGGGTTCGGACTTCCCTTCGTCGAAGCGATGCTCGCCGGCCTCCCCGCCATCGGCATCCCCTGGTCGGGACAGGCCGACATTCTGACGGACGGCGTCAGCCTCCCGGTGCGCTACCGGCTGATTCCGACCAACGATCCGCACGGCATTTACGATCCACACCAACGATGGGCAAGCCCGGACGTCGAGCACGCGGCGCAGCTCATGCGCCGTCTCATCGCCGATCCGGGGGCCGCGCGCCGGATGGGGCTTGCTGCGCGAGCCCACGCGCTCACCGCATTCGGGCCGGAGGCATACGTGCGCAACGTCGCTCCGCGCCTCAATCTGGAGGTCCGCTCATGAGCTCCTTCGTCATCTCCGGCATCACGGGTCAGGACGGGGCCTATCTGGCGCGGCACCTGCTCTCACTCGGCCACACGGTCTACGGCGGCTTCAGGCGCACAAGCGCCGACAGCATGTGGCGACTCGACGAAATCGGCATTGCCGATCACGAACGGCTGAAGCTCGTGGAATTCGATCTCACCGATTTCAGTTCCTGTCTGCGACTGCTTGAGACCGCCGAGCCCTGCGGCGTCTACAATCTGGCCGCGCAGAGCTTTGTCGGTGTGTCGTTCAGCCAGCCGATGGCGACGGTCCAGGCAACCGGCATGGGCGCCTTGCACC
>CAYWBX010000103.1:0-2902 GCA_964456015.1 uncultured Hyphomicrobiaceae bacterium
GTGTAGGCGAAGTCGAGCGCGATCTTCTCGTTCCATCGGTACGTCGCGCCCAGGCTGGCCCACAGGCGATCCGTGTCCGGAACCCTGAGCGACCGCTCATCCGCGTTCTGTATCGGCGACAGCTCGTAAGCGATGCCGGATCGCAGCGTCAGCTTGTCCGAATACTTGTACTCGCCACCGAGCGCGAAGAACCAACCGTCATGCCAGCCGAGTTCGAGTGACTGAACCTGTTGCCCGTCACCGAGCGGGCAAAATGCGAGATTGCCCACGCCGCCGTTATTGGCGCACACGACCCTCAGCCTCTCGAGCCGGCTCCAGTTCGACCATTCCGCGGTGCCGAGCAATGTCAGACGCTCGTTGATCCCCTGTCGGAAGCTCAGGGTCACGATTTCGGGAAGCGTCGTCCCTGCCTTGATCGCGGCGCCACTGGCCGCCGGCGGGAAGGCACTGCCAGGGATGGCAATCGTCCCTTCGAGCGTATGGTCGATCGACGACCGGAAGCCGAGCCCGATGGAGGTCGTGCGCGTCGGAGTGAAATTGATGCCTGCCGTGAACCCGAATGCCGTGTCGTCCCCGTGGACGACGACATTCGGCGAGGTCGGCGTGGCGCCCGACGCCGCCTTGAGCCGCCCTTCGATGTGTTGAATCTGAAGCCCCACGCCGATGGCGATCGTCGGGGTCAGCCGGTAGGCGAGCGTCGGCGCGAAGTTGTATGTCTTGATCTCTGACGTGCGGGCGAACGTCTGCCCGGCCCAGAAGCGATTGGACGGCTCCGTCACCAGACCGAACGGCGAGTTTGAACTCATCGCCAGCACCAGCCGCTCGTTGATCCGGTAGCTCATGTAGGACGAAGGAACGATCGCGTCCTTCGCGATGTCGCCGCTGTCGGCCGGCAGCCCGAGCGGGCCGCGCAGCGTCGAGACCTGCCCCTCGATCTCGACATTCCCGAAAACGGCGGCCGCGTGCGATTCGGTATAGAGCCCGACAGGCGCGAACGCGGCGACGGCCGGGTTCCAGAACATGCCGGAGAGGCCACCACCGGCCGCCGCATTGCCGGCGAAGGAGAGGCCCTGGTACTCGCTCGACTGCTCACGAATCGCGAACCCGCCAGCCGATGCTTGAGCGGTTATCGCAACCAGCGCCAGAACGGCGCTCGAACCGAAGAGCCCAAATCGCCCGCCGACACTGACACGCATCCGAACGTCCCCCACTCAGACCCGACAGTCACCCGCCGACTGTCACCTTAACGCTGCAAGTCACGCTACCGAGGGCCCGCGACACACTGCAATCCGGATCGTCTCCCGCCGCCGCGCTCTGCGGCGAATCGTGCCCCAGCGTGTTGTCTTCGCAACAATCGCGTCCTGCGAAACACGTTCCGCGAGCCCCCGCAGGATGCCGTCGCACACGCGATCCCGCCTCAAGAGACACGAAAGGGCCGCCCTGACGGGCAGCCCCCTCGACAAAACGCTTGCCGCTCCGCAGAGCGTCGCCTGCGCCCGCCCCGATCAGACCTATCGCGAGTAGAACTCGACGACCAGGTTCGGCTCCATCTGCACCTGGTAGGGAACGTCGGCAAGCGCCGGCACCCGAACCAGCTTCGCCGTCATCTTTGTATGATCCGCCTCGATATAATCCGGAACGTCCCGTTCTGCGCTTTTCGTGGCCTCGAGCACCATGGTGAGTTGGCGCGAGCGTTCCTTGACCTCGACGACGTCATTAACCTTGCAGCGGTAGCTCGGAACCGTGACCCGCCGGCCATTGACGGTCACATGCCCGTGACTGACGAACTGGCGCGCGGCGAAGACGGTCGGCACGAATTTGGCCCGGTAGACGATGGCATCGAGCCGGCTCTCGAGCAGACCGATGAGATGCTCCGAGGTTGAGCCCTTGAGACGCGCCGCCTCCTTGTAAATGTTATTGAATTGCCGCTCCGTGATGCTTCCGTAGTAGCCCTTGAGCTTTTGCTTGGCGCGCAGCTGGGTGCCGAAATCCGAGAGCTTCCCGGCGCGCCGCTCGCCGTGCTGGCCGGGCCGCGAGGCGCGCTTGTTGACCGGGCTCTTGGACCGGCCCCAGAGGTTCTCGCCGAGGCGGCGGTCGATCTTGTGCTTGGCGCGGATGCGCTTCGTCATAGGCCGTGTCTCCGTCTTTTCCTATTCACGGGGTCTCACGCTCCTTCCTTTGCCTGCCCGAACGGGGACCGGCCGACAGGCCACCGGGTCGGCTGACGCATGGTGGCCGCAGGGGCGCAAATGAAACGCGGGCCCATGTGAGCCCGCGCCGCAATCTGCAATAAATGGCGGCTCTTGCGCCGTCAAGCGAGCGCGCACGCCCGACGCTTTGCTCGGCGCCGGTGTCCGGTCACTTCTTCTTGTCCTTGGCGGCGGCGGGCACCGGTTGGGCTGGGGGCGTGGCTCCGGTCTGCACCGGTGCGGCGGCCGCAGGGGGCTTCGGCGCCGTGCTCACATAGGCTGCAATCGCTTCCTTGACCTGCTTCCGCTTAGCGTCCGTGCACGTGTCCTTCGACGGCTCGATCGGCTCCAGCGTGACCTGCAGCTCGTCCTTTCCCTTCTCCACCACCTTCAGCTTGCCGGCAGCCATGTGAATGGTCATCCGGTGCAACGTGGTGATGTAGAGAAGTTGCTGATCCGTCCATTTGCCCTTGGCACGCTCGCGAGCCATCAGCGCATCGTAGTTGGCGACCTGATCCTCCCACATGTCGCACAGCTGCGCTTGCGCCGACAGGTAGGCGGCCTTGATGACGTCGCGGCCCGTGTCGACCGGGACGAGCGCATCCGGCTTGGACTTGTCGACCTCGATGCTCTTGCCGTTCGGCGCGGTGAACTTCGCTGGCAGGATGGTCCACGCGTAGTTCATGAGGATCTGGACCGATTTCTCGCTCAGT
>CAYWBX010000103.1:2912-8294 GCA_964456015.1 uncultured Hyphomicrobiaceae bacterium
CAGTTCCTTCTGCTGGGCCGGGGCCTGGGCTGCGGCCGGAGTCACCCCTGTCAGTCCCCATGCTGCCAAGCCGACGGTGATTGCGCCGGCAAGGCAAGTCCTTGCGCCAGCCGTGACCATGTCTCTCTCGCCCCTTCCCTGTCCCCGAATGCAGCCTTACAGCCACGGCCGGCAATCCGAATCAACGATTGCCTCGCGCGCCCGGCGGTTTCGCACGCCGTTGACGCGAGGCGGACCGGCACGCCCCCCGTCGTGAGCGCGCATCGCTCGGCTCGAAAGTAGGCAAGTTTATGGCGACTTGCGTGCCCGTCCCTTGCCCTTTGCGAGCGCTGCGACAACGCCCCGCAGCGTTCTCACCTCCTGCTCGGTCGCACCGGTGCGTAGGAACAACGAACGCAGGTTGCGCACCATGGTCTGGCGCTTGTGTGGCGGGTTGAAGAACCCCAGGCGATCGAGCTCCTCTTCGAGATGGGCGAAGAAGCCGAGCATCTCCTCCCGGGTCGCCGGCCGGCTGGCGCCCACATTGAGCCCGGGGGTGACAGGCATTTCGTAGGTGGTCACGCGGCCGAGGGTCGCGGCGGCGCTTCCGCGCATCCATTCGTACCCCAGAATGAGCACCGACTGTGCGAGGTTGAGCGAAGCGAACCGCGAATTGACCGGGATCATGACGATGGCATCGGCGACGGCAACCTCATCCGTCTCGAGGCCGTTGCGCTCGCGGCCGAAGAGAAACCCGCACCGCTCTCCTCGGGCAATCCGCCGTCGCGCCTCCGCAACGGCCTCAAGCGGCGTCATGACGGGCTTGCGAAGGTCGCGCTGCCGAGCCGTCGTGGCAGCGAGCCAATTGAGGTCGCCGATCGCCGCCTCAAGGCTCGGAAAGGCCCGGGCGCCGTCGATGACGTAATTGGCGCCTGACGCCGCAATGCGAGCCTTCTCGTTCGGCCAGCCGTCCCTGGGGTTGATGAGGCGCAGCTCGTCGAGGCCGAAATTCGCGCAAGCTCGCGCCACCATACCGATATTGTCGGCGAGTTGCGGCTCCATCAGCACAATCGCCGGCGATTCACCGGCGGCCGACAGCGCGCCGCCCTGCATCTGCGCACGGCGGATGCCGTGCCGCAGCTTGCGGATGACGCGGCGCGCCCAGAACCAGTAATTCTCCCCCGACCAGGTTTTCTCGAGCGTCTCGAGGGCGGGCGTATGGATCACGCTCGAGCCCTGTCCCATGAGGCGAACCGCGCCGTCGCCCACGATGATGCTCTGATGCCGTCGGATGAAGTCCTCCAGCGTCTTGATGCCTCGCGCCTCGGTGTGCCGCTTGCATCCCCGGCATGTGACGGCCGCCGCCTCGCATCTGAGCTCGGCGCAATAGGTAAGGACGGTCTCAAGGGTCTCGCGCGTGAGCCCCGGAATCGCCAGCTCAGCGAGACCCTGGTCGATCGTCCGCTCGTGACAGGCGTGGACAATGCGCGCCACCGGCACGCCGGCCGGCTCAAGCCTCGGCTCGCCCCGTTCGCTCGAGATCGTCACAGTGTCAACCATGGGGCACAGTCGCGCTCCGTGATCCGCTTCAGGTTTTCACTATAGAGGAAGCGGCGGACAATCGAGACGCCGGCCATGCCGGCGAGCCCCATGGCGAACCCTTGAGAAGATAGATCGTCGGTGGCATCGCCTCCGCCCCCTCAGCCATGCATCCACGCGGCCGGGTCCGCTGAAGCCTTGCCGCCCGATGTCCCCCGGGTCCCCGGCCGCTCTCGGCTTTGCCGACCGCAGCCGACCGGCTCGACGCGCAACGGCCCCTTGGCAGGCCGGGCGCAGGGGTCTAAGACGCCCCCGTATGCGCGCGATGGCGATCACGACCTACGGGAGCGCCCGCGACTTCAACGAGCCGAGAGAAGGGCACCCCATGCAGAAGATCAAGGTGGAAGGCACCGTCGTCGAAATGGACGGCGACGAGATGACCCGCATCATCTGGCAGCTCATCAAGGACAAGCTGATCCACCCCTACCTCGACGTGAAGCTCGAGTACTACGACCTGTCCATTCAGAACCGGGACAAGACCAACGATCAGGTGACGATCGACAGCGCCAACGCCACTAAGAAGCACGGCGTCGCAGTCAAGTGCGCAACGATTACGCCGGACGAGGCGCGCGTGAAGGAGTTCGGCCTCAAGGAGATGTGGCGCTCGCCGAACGGCACGATCCGCAACATCCTGGGCGGCGTCATCTTCCGCGAACCAATCATCTGCAAGAACATTCCGCGGCTCGTTCCGGGCTGGACGAAGCCCATCATCATCGGCCGTCACGCCTATGGCGACCAGTACCGCGCCACCGATTTTGTCGTGCCCGGCGAAGGCACGCTCGCCGTCGCGTGGGTATCGAAGGACGGCAAGCAGAAGATCGAGCACAAGGTCTTCGACTATCCGGGCGGCGGCGTCGCGATGGTGATGTACAATCTCGACGACTCGATCCGCGACTTCGCGCGCGCCTCGTTCAACTACGGTCTTGCGCGCAACTATCCGGTCTATCTGTCGACCAAGAACACGATCCTGAAGAAGTACGACGGCCGCTTCATGATCTTGTTCCAGGAGATCTTCGACAAGGAGTTCAAGTCGGAGTTCGAGAAGCGCGGGCTCACCTACGAGCACCGCCTCATCGATGACATGGTGGCGGCGGCGCTCAAGTGGAGCGGCGGCTACGTGTGGGCCTGCAAGAACTACGACGGCGATGTGCAATCCGACACCGTCGCGCAGGGTTTCGGCTCGCTCGGGCTCATGACGTCGGTGCTCATGACGCCCGACGGCAAGACCGTCGAGGCGGAAGCCGCGCACGGGACCGTGACGCGCCATTACCGCGAGCACCAGAAGGGGCGCGAGACCTCGACCAACTCCATGGCCTCGATCTTCGCCTGGACGCGCGGTCTCGCCCACCGGGCCAAGCTCGACAACAATCCGGCGCTCGCCAGGTTCTGCGAGACGCTCGAGAAGGTGTGCATCGACACCGTCGAGTCCGGCTACATGACCAAGGATCTCGCGCTGCTCGTCGGCGCCGAGCAGAAATGGCTCTCGACCACCGGCTTCCTCGACAAGATCGACGAGAACCTCAGGAAGGCCATGGCCGCTTGAGGCCGAGCCGCTTCCGCATCGCGGCCTGTGACGGGGCTGGCTGGCTTACCGCCGGCCCCGGCTCTCGCCACTTGTTGCGGGACGACAGGCGCGGATCGCTTCGGTTGGGAGCCCGACTCGCGGCTCGCCCCCCGCGGGCGATCAAAGTTGTCCGCCGTCGCCCCAGTCAGCAAGGCGCGCGACATAGGCCCGGTCTTCATAGCGCGTGAGCAGAAACGCGGACGCATAGGGCGGCAACTCCTTTTCAAGCACATGCCGCGCGATCAGGTCGCCCCCTGCGCCGGAAGCCATGATCCCGAAGCCCGAGTAGGCCGCTGACAGAAAGACCCCGGGAATGGTGGTCGGCCCGATCAGCGGGCGGTTCTCGCGGGTTTTGATGTAGTAGCCGCCGTCGATATAGGGGCGCACACCCTTCGCGACGTAGACCTTGAGGCCCGGCACCATCGTCGACATGCCGCGCAATGCGATCTCGCCATAGGGTCCGGGATCGGGAAGCGGAAAGACGACCTCGTCCTCGCGCGATTCGTAGTTGTAGAGCAAAAGCACGGTTGATCCGGATGCGCCACCGTCGGGACGGCCGTGCACGCCGCCCGGAAACGGCTCCGTCAGCCATCGGGTTGCAGGATCGCCAGCAAGAATCTCTCGCTCCTCCTCGCTCCAGGGAAGTTTCTGAGAGTCGAGCCAGATCAGCATTGGCGCTGCGCGCGGGATGACGTGCAGCGTGTCGGCAAAGGAGATCTTGCGGTGCCGCTCGGCGAAGACCGGCAGATCGAGTCCGAGGCGCGCGGCAAGCGGCTTAAGCATGGGACCGGGGCACAGAATCAGCTTGTCCGCCGGAAGCGCTTGCTTGCCGTCGACGCCTTCCACGACAACGCCGCTGATCCGGCCGCCTGCCGTCTCGATACCGGCGATGCGGCCGCGCAGGAGCTTGAGGCCGTTCTCGCGCGCCCTCTCGAGCATCGCCATGCCGAGCTGCTGGGCGCTAAGCCATCCGGCCCGACGCGCGTGCGCGACCACGCATGTCTCGGGCGCGAGGTAGGGGAAATGGCGCGCGATAAGTCCCCGGTTCGTGATGACGTCGGCGCCTGAAAGCGGCGTCTCGAAACCTTCGGATGGCGCGGGCACGTACGTGTCCCGCGCGGTGTCATGCCATCGCAATGGCCCGGCCCCATGGCGCTCCGCAAGCGCGGCCATGTCGAGCAGGAACTGCGCTTTGGCCGGATCGCCCGAGGCGAAGAGATAACCGCGCCGGTTGAGATTGATCCGGTTGCCGGTCTCACGCGCAATCTCCTCCAGAAAATCGATGCTGCGGTTCATGAATTGCGTCATCGCGGCATCGGGCCCCGGCCACCAGTTCCTGTAAGCCTCGGTGGACTTGTCCGAGGTCATCGAGAGCGGGTTCTCGGCCTCGATCAGCGCGACGTCGCGGGCGCCATGCCGCACCGTCAGATGATAGGCGGCGGCAATTCCGGCGATGCCGGCACCGCAGATGACGATGCGCTCGGACGATTGCGCCATGGGTCCCTGCCAGAGCTGGATCAGCGGTCTCATGCTATCGTGTTTCACGACGTCCGGCCGGCTGCAAGGCCCTCAATCTTCTCAGAGCGGGCGCACGGCACATCCCGGGGCCGATCGCGGCCGGCTCGCGCCCGCTGGCCGCGTTCGAAACCAGTGGAGGGGTGGCGGGCTCGCTGATGCAGGCGTAAGCTTCTATTGAAAATGTCTGAGCGAGGAGTCCGCGATGACGGTGGCCGTCGGTGTGGGATTGATGGAGTTCCCGTTCTCGTCGGCGCGGGCCTATTGGCGTTGGGTCGACCTGTGCGAGGCCGGCGGCATCGATTCCATCTGGCAGACCGACCGGATCGTCTCGCGCGAGCCCATCCTCGAGTGCATGACCGCCATCGCCGCGATTGCTGGCCGCACCAAGCGGATCAAGTTCGGCATGAACGTGGTCTCGCTGGCGCTCCGCGATCCCGTTCTGGTCGCCAAGCAATGCGCGACCATCGACGTGCTCTCGGAGGGCCGGCTCCTGCCGGCGTTCGGCATCGGCAGCCCGATGGCGCCGGAATGGAAAGCTCTCGGCCTCGACACGAAAACGCGCGGCGCCAAGACCGACGAAGGCCTCGAGATCATCAGCCGCCTCTGGCGCGAGGACAAGGTCGACTTCCGCGGCGTGCATTACAAGTTGAGCGGCGCTTCGCTGTCGCCAAAGCCGGTCCAGACCGACATCCCCATGTGGATCGGCGGCGGCTCCGAGGCGG
>CAYWBX010000104.1:0-8265 GCA_964456015.1 uncultured Hyphomicrobiaceae bacterium
GGGAAGGGGTAGGGCTCGCTTCCTATCTGCTGATCGGCTTCTGGTATCACAAGCCGGAAGCGAATGCGGCGGCGATCAAGGCGTTCATCGTCAATCGCGTCGGCGATTTCGGCTTCGCGCTCGGCATCTTCGGTGTCTATTACGTCTTCCAGACCATCAGCTTCGATCAGGTCTTCGCGGCAGCGCCATCGCAGGCAGGCAAGACGATGACCTTCCTCGGCAGCGAGGTGGACGTCCTGACCTGCCTCACGCTGCTCCTCTTTCTCGGCGCCATGGGCAAGTCGGCGCAATTCCTGCTGCATACCTGGTTGCCCGATGCGATGGAGGGTCCGACGCCCGTCTCCGCGCTGATTCACGCGGCGACCATGGTCACGGCCGGCGTCTTCATGGTGGCGCGCCTGTCACCGCTCTTCGAACTCGCACCAACCGCGCTCCAGATCGTGACTCTGGTTGGCTGCGTGACGGCGTTCTTCGCCGCGACCGTCGGGCTTGTGCAGAACGACATCAAGCGCGTGATCGCTTATTCCACCTGCTCGCAGCTCGGCTATATGTTCGCCGCCTGCGGTCTTGGCGCCTATGCGGCGGGCATCTTCCACCTCTTCACGCACGCCTTCTTCAAGGCGTTGCTGTTCCTCGGCGCAGGCTCCGTGATCCACGCCATGCACCACGAGCAGGATATGCGCCGCATGGGTGGGCTGCGCCAGAAGATCCCTGTGACGTGGGCGATGATGCTGATCGGCACGCTGGCGCTCACCGGTGTCGGCATACCGCACCTCGTCGGCTTTGCGGGCTTCCATTCCAAGGACGCGATCATCGAGGCGGCCTATGCCGGGCACACACCTTACAATTATGCCTTTTGGCTGCTGGTCGTCGCCGCTTTCATGACGTCGTTCTACTCCTGGCGCCTCATGTTCATGACGTTCCATCAGTCGCCGCGCTGGGGGACGGCGCACGACGATCACGGCCATGACGCGGCGCATGGCGGTGGCCATTCCGGCGCGCACGGCCACGAGCCGCACGAAAGCCCGGCGGTCATGCTGGTGCCGTTGTTCCTCCTTGCCCTGGGTGCGGTGGTGGCCGGCTTCGCCTTCAAGGGCTTCTTCCTCGGCACGCTCGACGCCAAGGCGGCAGCCGGTGCCGTCGATCCCTACAAGCTGTTCTGGGGCAAGTCGTTGTTCGAAGGACCGAACAACCACATCCTGCACGACATGCACAAGGTGCCGGGCTGGGTCGGTTGGGCGCCGTTCGTCGCCATGCTCGCGGGTTTCGCTCTGGCTTACGTCTACTACATCGCGGCGCCCTGGCTGCCTGATGCGACGGCAGCCGCGTTCCGGCCGCTCTATCTCTTCTTCCTCAACAAGTGGTACTTCGACGAGCTCTATGACCTGCTGTTCGTGCGGCCGGCCCAAGCCCTCGGGCGCTTTTTGTGGAAGCGCGGCGACGGCAGCGTGATCGACGGGACGATCGACGGGACGGCGGCCGGCGTCGGGCGCATCACGGGTCGCGCCGTACGGCTACAAACCGGCTACGTCTATCACTATGCCTTCGCCATGCTGATCGGGCTCGCCGCCCTCGTCACCTGGTTCATGCTCGGTCTTGGGGGAGCGCGATGAACCCGTTCGGCAGCTATCTCTTGTCGGTGGTCACGTTCCTGCCGCTCCTGGGTGCGGCCATCATCGCGGGGCTCAACTCGGAGGCGAAGGGGAACGCGCGCTGGGTGGCGCTGTGGACGACGCTGCTTACGTTCCTGATCTCGCTTCTGGTTTGGACCGGATTCGACAAGGCGAATCCCGGCTTCCAGTTCGTCGAGGAGTACGCCTGGCTCGGGCCTATCCGCTACAAGATGGGCGTCGACGGCATCTCCATGCTGTTCGTGATCCTGACGACGTTCCTGATGCCGCTCTGCATCCTGGCGAGCTGGGAGTCGGTCGAGGAGCGCGTGAAGGAGTACATGATCGCCTTCCTCGTGCTCGAGACGTTGATGATCGGCGTCTTTTGCGCGCTCGACCTGGTGCTCTTCTACCTGTTCTTCGAGGGCGGCCTCATCCCGATGTTCATCATCATCGGCGTGTGGGGCGGCAAGCGCCGGGTTTACGCGAGCTTCAAGTTCTTCCTCTACACGCTGCTCGGCTCCGTCCTGATGCTGCTCGCGATGATGGCGATCTACTGGCAGGCGGGCACAACCGACATCCCGACGCTGATCGACCGGGTGAAGCTGCCGGCGGAGATGCAATGGTGGCTGTGGCTCGCCTTCTTCGCCTCGTTTGCCGTGAAGATGCCGATGTGGCCGGTGCACACATGGCTGCCGGATGCCCATGTCGAGGCGCCGACGGCGGGCTCGGTGATCCTCGCGGCGGTGCTCCTGAAGATGGGCGGCTACGGGTTCCTGCGCTTTTCGGTGCCGATGTTCCCGCTTGCATCCCAGGAACTGGCGCCCCTCGTCTTCGCGCTCTCGATTGTCGCCATCATCTACACATCGCTGGTGGCGCTGGCGCAGGAGGACATCAAGAAGCTGATTGCCTACTCCTCCGTCGCGCACATGGGCTACGTCACCATGGGTATCTTCACGATGACGCAGCAGGGTCTCGATGGCGCCATCTTTCAGATGCTCTCGCATGGGCTCGTCTCGGCGGCACTCTTCCTCTGCGTCGGCGTCATCTATGACCGGATGCACACGCGCGACATCGAGGCCTACGGCGGTCTCGCCGACCGGATGCCGATCTACGCCTTCTGCTTCATGGTCTTTACCATGGCGAACGTCGGACTGCCGGGCACGAGCGGCTTCATCGGCGAGTTTCTGACGCTCGTCGGCGCGTTCAAGGTGAACACCTGGGTGGCGTTCTTCGCGACGTCGGGCGTGATTTTGTCGGCGGCATACGCGCTTTGGCTATACCGGCGGGTCGTGTTCGGGAGGCTCGAGAAGCCGTCGCTGCGCGCCATAGCCGACATGGGCCCGCGGGAGGTTGCGGTGATGGGGCCGCTCGTCGCGCTCACCATTCTGTTTGGCTTTTATCCGGCGCCCATCCTCGATGTGACGGCCGTATCCGTGAAGAAGCTCGTTGCGAATTACGAGACGGCGGTAAAGGCGCCCCGCCAGGCAGCCGTCGAGTTGCCAAGGCGGTGAGACAATCAGGGAAAGATCGAAACGATGGCGCACCTTGCGAGCTACGCTCCGCTCTACCCTGAGCTGATCCTGGCGATCGGCGCCATGGCGCTGCTCATGTATGGTGTGGCACGGCCCGAAACCGAGCCGGAGGCTGCCAAGATCGGCTGGCTCGCGCTCCTTCTGCTGATCGTGGCCGGCTACCTCGTCATCTCGGCGGGCGGGCCCGCCTCCCTCTTTGGCGGTGCTTTCGTGGACGACGGCTTCGCCCGGTTCATGAAGCTGCTGACGCTTGTCGGCGCGGCCGGAGCCCTCTTCCTCTCGTTCGACGATCTCAGAGCCTCGCGGACGCTCAAGTTCGAGTACCCCGTGTTACTACTGCTGGCCACGTGCGGCATGTTGCTGATGATCTCGGCGAACGACCTCGTGTCGCTCTACCTCGGTCTCGAACTCCAGAGCCTGGCGCTTTATGTGATCGCCGCCTTTCGTCGCGACGATGTCCGCTCGAGCGAGGCGGGTCTCAAATACTTCGTACTCGGCGCGCTGTCGTCGGGGATGCTGCTTTATGGCGCTTCGCTGCTCTACGGCTTTGCCGGCACCACCAGCTTTTCGGGAATCGGCAAGGCGGCCGCTGCCGCCGGCGCGTCGCCGAGCCTCCTGCTGATCCTCGGACTTGTCTTCCTGTTCGTGGGCCTTGCCTTCAAGATCTCGGCCGTGCCCTTTCACATGTGGACGCCCGACGTCTACCAGGGCGCGCCGACGCCGGTGACGGCGTTTTTCGCTGCCGCGCCCAAGGTGGCCGCGATGGCGCTCCTCGTCCGCGTTGTCGCCACGGCGTTTCCGGCAATCAAGCCGCAATGGCAGCAGATCGTCTGGTTCCTGGCCATCACCTCGATGCTGCTTGGGGCATTCGCGGCCATCGGGCAGACGAACATCAAGCGGCTGATGGCTTACTCTTCGATCGCCAACATGGGCTATGCGCTGGTTGGTCTCGCCGCCGGAACGGGGGAGGGCATTCAGGGTGTGCTCATCTACCTCGCGATCTACGTCGTCATGACCCTTGGAGTTTTCGCGTGCATCCTGTCGATGCGCCGGCAGGATGCGCCGGTCGAGGACATCGACGAGCTCGCGGGGCTTGCGCAGACCAATTTGCCGATGGCGTTCGCGCTCGGAATGTTCATGTTTTCGATGGCCGGCATTCCGCCGCTCGCGGGCTTCTTCGCCAAGTTCTATGCCTTCCTCCCGGCGATCAAGGCCGGGCTTTACCCGCTGGCGGTGATCGGCGTCATCGCCAGCGTTATCGGCGCATACTACTACTTGCGCATTGTCAAGATCATGTTCTTCGACGAGCCGAAGCCCGGCTTTGAGCCGGTGCGCCTCAAGGACGGCGCGGTGATGACGCTCTCGCTCGTGTTCGTCCTCGCCTTTGTCGCACCGTTCATCGCCGCGCCCGTGGTTGAAGCGGCGGCCGCGGCAGCGCGTTCGATCGCGCCTTGAGCGCCATGTCGACGGCGAGCGACGGCGACGAGCCACGCATCCATGAGTTCGACGAACTGCCGTCGACGAGCAGCGAAGCCGCGCGAATGGCGGCGGCGGGCGATAGCGGTCCGTTCTGGGTGCTGGCGCATCACCAGACGAGCGGCCGGGGCCGCTCCGGTCGGACATGGCTCACGGCCCGCGGCAATCTTGCAATCAGCCACCTCTTCGCACCGGAATGCGATACGTCCGTGCTGCCGCAGCTTTCGATCGTCGCCGGCGTGGCGGCCATCGCTGCGCTCGCGGAGTTCTGGCCGGAGGGACGGCGGGAGGGGCGCCTCAGGCTCAAGTGGCCCAACGACCTGATGATCGACCGCGCCAAGATCGGCGGGCTCCTGGTCGAGACGACGCGGCTCGGCGACCGGCAGGTGTGCACGATCGGAATCGGGGTCAATCTGGTGCATGCGCCGGCGGTCGAGGGTCGGGAAGTCGACTGCCTGGCGCGGCACGTCGGTAGACCTTTGGAACTGCGCGCCGTAGCCCGTTCGCTGGCGAGGGAATTCGCCCGCTGGCGCGCGCTCTGGGACTGCGGGCGGGGGTTCGACGCCGTTCGGTCCGCCTGGCTCGAGCGCGCCGGTCCGATCGGGGAGCCGATCACGGTGCATGTCGCGGGCGAGGTTATGGCCGGGACGTTCCTGGGGCTGGACACGGACGGAGCGTTGCTTTTTGGTGATGTCGAGGGACATCGTCATCGCGTTACTTTCGGAGACGTGACGCTGACGCCGCAGGCGAAAGCGTGAGGATCATGGCAGGGCAGAACGACAGGCGGCGTCAGGGCGGAGAAAGCGAGCTGGTGTTTGTGTCCCTCGGCGGGCTCGGCGAGGTCGGCATGAACTGCTATCTCTACGGCCTAGGTCCGCCCGCGGGGCGCCAGTGGCTGATGGTGGACCTCGGGATCACGTTCCCGGAGGGCGAGTTCGATCCCGGGGTCGACGTTATTCTGCCGGATACACGCTTCATCGAGGAGAACCGTCGCGCGCTCAACGGCATCGTCATCACACACGCCCACGAGGATCATGTCGGCGCCCTGATCGAGCTGTGGCCGCGGCTTGAGGCGCCGATCTATGCGACGCCGTTCACGGCCGCGTTCATTCGCGCCAAGCTTGCCGAGTTCGGCGGGGCCCTGAAGTTGCCGATTCGGGAGGTCGCGCTCGGGGCCCGCTTTGATGTCGGACCATTCGGCTGCGAGCTCGTCACCATGGCGCACTCGATTCCGGAGCCCTCCGGTCTCGCCATCCGGACCCGGCTGGGCACGGTCTTCCACACGGGCGACTGGAAGCTCGATGCGACGCCGCTCGTTGGCGCGCCGGCCGACGAAGACAAGATCCAGGGTCTCGGCGGGGAAGGGGTCGACGCGCTCGTGTGCGACTCGACCAATGCCTTCCGCGATGGACGCTCGCCGTCCGAGCGCGACGTAGCCGCCTCGATCGCGCGGATCATCAAGGCGGCGCGCAGGCGGGTCGTGGTGACGGCCTTCTCCTCCAATGTCGCCCGCATCCGCGCGGTGGCTGACGCGGCGAGGGCCGCGGGCCGACAGCTTGTGGTCGCGGGCCGGGCGCTGCATCGCGTGATCCAGGTTGCGATCGACACCGGCTATTTACCGCAGGGCTTCCGCTACCTCGACCAGCAGGAATTCTCATATCTAAAGGCCGATGAGGTGGTGGCGATTGTCACGGGCAGCCAGGGTGAGCCCCGCGCCGCACTCAACCGCATCGCCGAAGGCGAGCATCCCGACATCAAGCTCGGCGAGGGCGATCTGGTGGTGTTCTCATCGCGCACGATTCCGGGGAACGAGAAGGCCATCAGCCGCATCCAGAACAACCTGGCGCGGATGGGCGTCGAGATCATGACCGATGCCGACGGCCTCGTGCATGTGACAGGACATCCGCGGCGGGACGAGTTGAGACAGATGTACGCCTGGGTGAAGCCGAGGGTCGCAATTCCGATGCACGGCGAGGTGCGACATCTGAAGGAGCACGCTCGCATCGCGCGGGAAGCGGGTGTGCCGGAGGTCGTGACGCCGATCAATGGCGAGATGGTGAAGATCGCTCCCGGCAAGGCCGGGATCATCGATGAGGCCCCGGTCGGCCGGCTGTTCCGCGACGGGCGTCTGCTGCTTGAGGCGGACGGGCCGACGGTGCGCGAGCGGCGCAAGCTGGCGACGGTCGGCATCGTGGCGGCATCGCTCGTGCTCTCGCGCAAGGGCGAAGTTCTGGCCGACCCGCAGGTGATTCTTGACGGCGTGCCGCTCGAGGATGCCGAGGGCGACAGACTCGAGGAAATCGTTCTCGACACCATCGAAGGGACGCTGAAGAGCATTCCCGCGGCGCGCCGGCGGGATGCGGAGTTGCTGCGCGAGGCGCTCCGACGCGCCGTCAGGGGCGCTGTTGAGGCAGCCTGGGGAAAAAAGCCCATCGTCAAGATCTTCGTGGCCGTGGTTTAGGGGACGGGCAAACGGGCCTAGCGTCCGACCTGAGCGGGAGAGCGACTGATGATTGGACGGCTCAATCATGTGGCGATCGTCGTCAAGGACCTGAAGGCGGCGGCGGCCGTCTATGCGGGCCCGCTTGGCGCAAAGGTGTCGGCGCCCCAGCCGTTGCCGGAGCATGGCGTCACGGTTGTCTTCGTCGAGCTGCCGAACACGAAGATCGAGCTTCTGGAGCCTCTCGGCGAGAGCTCGCCGGTCGCCAGGTTTCTCGAGCGAAGCCCGGATGGCGGCATCCACCACGTGTGCTACGAGGTCGACGACATCTTGGCCGCGCGTGACCGGCTGAAAGCCCAAGGGGCGCGCGTGCTCGGCGACGGGACCCCGAAGATCGGAGCGCACGGCAAGCCGGTGCTCTTCCTCCATCCCAAGGATTTCCTCGGCACTCTGGTCGAGCTCGAACAGGTCTAGGGCCATGAGTTTGACCCTCGCCATTGCGCTCTATTTTATCATTTGGTGGACGATCCTGTTTGCCGTGCTGCCGTTCGGCGTGCGCACGCAGGGCGAGGCGGGCGACGTGGTCCCTGGCACGCCAGAGAGCGCGCCTGTCGCACCGCGTCTCGTGCGCATCGCGGTCGTCACCTCGATCGCGGCGGCGGCGATCCTGGTAGTCGTTTATCTCGTCCTGCGGTATCAGGTGATCGATATCGACATCTTCGCAATTCCCTCGTCCCTGCCATCGCGCCGGCAATAAAAAAGGGGCCGGCCGGGACGGCCACCCCCAAATCAATTGTCAATGCTATCCGACCAGGCTGTATGCGCGGCGGCAGGCGTCGCGCGTTCCGGCCTTGGCTGCGCCAACGGACCTTCTCTGCGGGTTCGGCTGCGGCGCGACTTACTCCCCAGACTTGGGCACCATGCGGCGACAATGCTGCCATGCCCCTTTATCAACGCTACAACAGTAATCAATCGAAGGGGCGTTGTCAGCCGAATTGTCGCATGGCCGTCGTTTTCCCGTTGGGCGGGCGAGCGAAAGGGGCCGGCTTGGGCGGCGTGGCGTTGCCAGCATCGGGGGAAATGGTTATGAGCCGCAAAGCCACGCGGGTCCGTGGCGCGCCGGGCTCTGGAGGCCCGGCCGCCGCGGGTCCGCCCTTCCACAGGACTGCCGCCGATGCGCCTTTCCCGCTATTTCCTGCCGGTC
>CAYWBX010000105.1:0-2435 GCA_964456015.1 uncultured Hyphomicrobiaceae bacterium
CGCATTGCGGGCTGCCGGCGAGGCACCGGTGGTCATCGGCGCCATCGAGAAGGGGTTGTGGCCGCTGGTCTTTCTGATACTCGCGAGTTCGATGATCGCCGTCGTCTACGTCGGCCGCATCGTGGAGGTTGCCTGGTTCCGCGAGCCGTCGCCCGCTGCTGCCGCCGCCACGGACCCGCCGCTGTCGATGCTGGTGCCGGTCCTGGCGCTCGCCGCCGCCACGATCTACCTCGGCATCGACACCAGGTCCTCCGCCGGTCTCGCTCAGCGCATCGCGGAGAGCCTGCTCGGGGGCCTCAGATGAGCCTCTTTGCGCCGCATGTGCAGATGCTTCTCGCGGTCGCGCTGCCCTTCGCCGCCGCGCTGCTCATCCCGCTTTTTCGCGCCCGCCCGAATGCGCGCGAGGCGGTGACGCTCGCGACCGCCGGCGCGCTCGCGGTTTTGGTGTGGGGGCTTCTGCCGCACATCCTCGCCGGGCAAGCACCCGGCGCGAAGCTCATCGACGTTCTGCCGGGCCTCGCGCTTGCCTTCAAGCTTGAGCCGCTCGGCCTCCTGTTCGCGCTCGTCGCCGCCTCGCTCTGGATCGTCAACTCGCTCTACTCGATCGGCTACATGCGCGCCAACGAGGAGCCCCGGCAAACCACGTTCTATGTTTGCTTTGCCGTAGCCCTCGGCGCGACCATGGGCGTCGCCTTCGCCGCAAACCTGTTCACGCTGTTTCTCTTCTACGAGCTCCTGACGCTGTCGACCTATCCCCTCGTCACCCACTCGGCCGACGGTGAGGCGGTGCGCGGTGGCCGCACCTACCTCGCGATTCTGCTCGCGACGTCGATGCTCCTCCTGCTGCCGGCAATCGTTCTGACGAGTGTCCTTGCAGGAACGATGGACTTCCGGGTAGGCGGCATCCTGCCGGACGGCGTCGGCGTAGGCATGATGTCGGGGTTGCTGGCCTTGTACGTCTTCGGCATCGGCAAGGCGGCGTTGATGCCCTTCCACTGCTGGCTGCCGGCGGCGATGGTGGCGCCGACACCGGTCTCGGCCCTGCTCCATGCCGTCGCAGTCGTCAAGGCGGGGGTGTTCACGGTCCTCAAAGTCATCGTCTGCGTCTTCGGCGTCGAGCGGCTCGCCACATCGGGCGCCGGCTGGTGGCTTGCCTGGGTCGCGGGCACGACGGTGATACTGGCGTCGCTGGTTGCGCTGCGCCAGGACAACCTGAAGCGGCGTCTCGCCTATTCGACCATCTCGCAACTCTCCTACGTGGTGCTTGCTGCCGCAATCCTGACGCCGCTCTCCGTCATCGGCGCCGCCCTGCACATCGCCGCGCACGCCGTCGCCAAGATCACGCTGTTCTTCGCCGCCGGCGCCATTTACACGGCCGCACACAAGACCGAGGTTTCCGAGCTCGACGGCATCGGCTGGCAGATGCCGTGGACCATGACCGCTTTCGCCGTCGGCGCGCTCGCCATGATCGGCTTGCCACCGACCGCGGGTTTCCTCGCAAAGTGGTTCATGCTATCGGCTGCCGTCGCGACGGGGCAGTGGCTGCCGGTCGGCGTGATCGTTCTCTCCACCCTGCTTAATGCCGCATATTTTCTGCCGATCGTCATCCGCGCCTTCTTTGTGAGACGACCTTCTGCCGCCGGCGCGCTCGGCGCCGGAGTCCCGGCGCGCGGATCCGCCGAAGCCGACCACGGCGAGGCGCCACCGCTGATGGTGGTTTCGCTGGTGGTAACGGCGGTCGCGACGGTCGCCCTGTTTCTGGCGCCGGACGTGCTCCTGACGCTCGCTCGGCTCATGCTCTCCGCAGGTGTCCAATGAGCAAGTCGCCGCTGCCGCCCGATCACGACCATTGGCTGGTGCAGCCTCGGACGATCCGCACTCTCTGGCGCGGCGGCGGCGTCCTGCTCGCGGCGCTCGTGCTGCTCGACCTCGTCGTCGCCCACAAGCCGCATTTCGGCATCGATGGCACTTTCGGCTTCGGGGCCTGGTTCGGCTTCGCGGCTTGCGTCGGCCTCGTCTACTTCGCCAAGGCGCTCGGCGCCTTGCTCAAGCGGCCGGACACACACTATGACGACTAGCCTTCTCGTTCCGCCGGCCCTGATCCTGATCCTCGGCGGCCTCGCCCTTCCGCTCCTCGGCGGCCTCGCGCGCACGGCTGCTCTGCTCGCGCTGCCGCTCGTCACGCTCTGGTTCGCTCTGGCGCTGCCCGACGGAGCCTCCCTCACCTTGCCGATCCTCGGGCAGGAACTCACGATTCTCAGAGTCGACAAGCTCTCGCGCCTCTTCGCCATCGTGTTCGCGCTGATGGCATTTGCGGGCGCCCTCTATGCGCTGCATCAACCGCGCACGATCGAGCTCTCCGCGGCCTTCGCCTATGCCGGCAGCGCCATCGGCGCCGTCATGGCCGCAGACCTGGTCTCGCTCTTCGTTTTCTG
>CAYWBX010000105.1:2445-8194 GCA_964456015.1 uncultured Hyphomicrobiaceae bacterium
GGTGCTGGCAGGCGGCGAAGGCGCCCATCGGGCGGCGCTGCGCTATGCATCCATCCATCTCCTCGGCGGCGTGCTCCTCATGGCGGGCATCGCCGGCGAAGTGCAGGCGAGCGGCTCCATCGCCTTCCGGGCCATGGACACGAGCACTGTCCCACGATGCCTCATACTAGCAGGCTTCCTGATCAACGCCGCCGCCCCCCCGCTCTCCGCCTGGCTGCCCGACGCCTACCCGCGTTCGTCCTGGTCAGGGATGGTGTTTCTCTCGGCGTTCACGACAAAGACCGCGGTCTGCGTGCTCATCCGCGGCTTTCCGGGCGCCGAGCTGCTCGTCTGGCTCGGCCTTTTCATGGTGTTTTACGGGATCATCTACGCCATCCTTGAGAATGACATGCGGCGCATCCTGGCCTACTCCATCGTCAACCAGGTAGGGTTTATGGTGACGGGCGTCGGCATTGGCAGCGAGGTGGCGCTCAACGGGGCGGCCGCGCACGCTTTCACGCACATCATCTACAAGGCGCTGCTGCTGATGTCGGCTGGCTCCGTTCTTCTGATGACCGGTAAGACCAAATGCACTGACCTCGGCGGACTTTTCCGCACCATGCCGGTCACGTGCCTCCTCGGTATCGTTGGCGCGCTCGCGATCTCGTCCTTCCCGCTCACCTCAGGCTTCGTCTCGAAGGCGATGATCGCCGAGGGAGCCGCCGAGAAGCATTTGTTGTTCGTCTGGCTGGCGCTTGCCGCCGCTTCGGCTGGTGTTTTTCTTCATGCCGGCATTAAGTTTCCATGGTTTGTCTTCTTTCAGAAGGACTCCGGTCTTCGCCCCGCCGAGCCGCCAGCCAACATGCGTTGGGCGATGGTCCTGCTCGCCTCGCTCTGCATCGTCCTCGGGATCTGGCCCGAGCCGCTCTACGCGCTTCTCCCCTATCCCGTGAACTACATCCCCTACACGGCGGGCCACGTCGTCTTCCAGCTTCAACTGCTGCTCTTTTCCGGTCTTGCCTTCTTTCTGCTGCTCCCGCAGCTGAAGCGCACCCTCACCATCACGCTGGATGTGGATTGGATCTGGCGTCGCGCCGGCCCGCGCATCCTCGCCGCGCTCGAGGAAGCTGGTGAGCACGCTCGCCGGCGCTTCGCGGCAACCGCGCTGCGCGGCGCGCTCGCCTTCCGCGACATGCTGCGCAGCACCCATGGTCCTGATGGCGTGCTCGGCCGACCCTGGCCGACCGGCCGCATGGCGCTCTGGACCATGCTCATGCTCGGTGCGTATCTCGTCGTTGCGTATATTTGATTGAGGTCTCGGATTTCCCCGGCGGCAGAGCCTGCGTCCTTGTCACCACCTCTTGATTTCGCCGGCGCCTCAACCGCGCCGGAGCCTGACCGCTGTCAGGCCATGCTCAGGTGCCATGATGTTCGGCTTGAGCACCAGATCCTCGTCATAGTCGCCGCCGTTCTGCGTGCGATAGGGGATGGGCGCTTCGCTCGCGAGACCGGCGAGGCGATGCGCCAGTCCCGCTTCGATCCGCGCGTACTCTTCGGCGCTCACCCGGTTGGCGCCGTGCACCAGAAAGGGCCTGAGCGCCGCCATCCCCGTGTACCAGAACACGCCGTAGTTCACCGGAAAGAGCAGATCGTCGATGTCGCCGGCGACCCCGCGCGGACCGAGGCTTGCGCCCGAGGCGCCCGTCGTCACGATCAGCATCCCGCGCTTGCCTTTGAGGTTGCCGTCGCCATAGCGCAGCGAGCGGTTGGGGTTCAGCGGGTCCATCACCCGGTAGGCCCAGCCCGCCGCCAGCACCCGGTCGAACCAGCCCTTGAGGATCGCCGGCACCGAGAACCACCAGAGCGGAAACTGGATGATGACGGCATCCGCCCACTTGATCTTCTCCTGCTCGGCGACGACGTCGCTCGCCTGCGTGCCATTCCTGAAGCCGCGATAGGACGCAGCCGCATAATTGAGCGGCACCGCTGGATCGCTGTCGGTGAAGTCGTTTCCGTCGGCCACTGCCTTCCAGCCCATCCGATAGAGGTCGGACTGGCGCACCTCGTGGCCCGCGGCCGCAAGTGTGCGGACGCCGAAATCGCGCAGCGACCCGTTGAGCGAGCGCGCCTCCGGATGCGCGAGAACCCACAGCACCTTCATCGTCATCCCCCCCTCGGCAGTTCATCGCCCGGTTCCGCCCGCGGCTGTCATGCCGGTTGCGCACCCGCTGAAGCCCCGAAACGCACTTGCTCGTCTTCTCAAGGCGCTCAGGCCGCCGCCGCGTCATAGACGGCGGCCGCCGCATCGACACCTTTGCCCGCCGGCACGGCCATGCCGTTGCGGCGCAGCACCTGCTCGAGCGAGGAGAGGCAGCGCAGCACGTTCTGCCGGCGGCACACGTAGCCCATGGTCCCGATCCGCCAGATCCTGCCGTGCAGCAGCCCGAACGAGGTGCCGATCTCGATGCCGAAATCCGTGAGCATCTCGCGCCGAACCTTGTCCGGGTCGCGGATTGCCGTCGGAATGACGACGCCGGTCACGTTGGCCATGCGGTGGCGCGGATCGGCGAAGAGCTCGAGCCCCATCGCCTCGAGGCCGGCCCGCAACGCCGCCGAAGCGAGCCGATGCCGCGCGATCCCCTTCTCGAGGCCTTCCTCGAGCACCACGCGCGCACATTCGCGCGCCGCATAGAGCATCGAGGCCGCCTCGGTGTGATGGTTGAGCCGCCTGGGGCCCCAGTAGTCCATGAGCATCGCGAGATCGAAGTAGTTGGACTGGATCACGGGACCGTTGCCGTCGACGGCGTCCGCCGGCCGGATGCCGGCTTCGAAGTGACGCCGCTCCCCGATCACCGCCGCCGCGCGCGCGTTGAGCGTGATCGGCGCTGAGCCCGGCGGTCCCGAAAGGCACTTCTGAAGGCCTGCCGAGGCGACATCGATCTGCCAGGCGTCGGTCTCGAAGGGGTTGCCGGCGAGCGAAGCCGTGCAGTCGACGTAGAGGAGGGCATCGTGCTGCCGGCAGAGCGCGCCGATGTCGGCAAGCGGATGCAGGATCGTGGTCGAGGTGTCGCCCTGGCAGGTTGCGACCACCTTCGGCCGCTCCCGCCGGATCGCCGCCTCGATGCGCTCCGTCTCGATCACCCGTCCCCATTCGGTCTCGAGGGTGACCACTTCGCCTCGCACCCGCCGCGCGATCTCGGCGAGCAGATGCCCGAAGCGGCCGAAGACGAGCACGAGCACCTTGTCGCCGGGCGCGATCAGCGACGACAGCGCCGCCTCGATGCCCGCCCGCGCCGAGCCGTCGATGAGAAAGGTCCACTGGTTTTCGGTGCGGAACACCTGCCGGTAGAGCGCCATCGTCTGGTTCATGTAGCCGGTGAACTGCGGGTCGAACTGGCCCTGCAGGGGCACCGACATGGCCCGCAAGACCCGCGGATAGACGTCGACCGGCCCGGGCCCCATCAAGAGCCGCGGCTCTGGGTCGAGCTCTTCAAAGAAGGGTTTGTCGGCCATGTCACGCTCTCCCGGCTTGCCGTGCCGCATCGTCGGCGACGACACTAAGCAGGAAAGAAACGGAAAGGGAAGCGCGGCGGTACTCGGATTCGCGGCAAGATGCGAACGGGCCCGGGTGCAGCGCTCGCGGGCCGGCGTCGTCGGCGGCGGTCGATCCCCTCGGCGCTCCCCTTACTGGACCGACTCGACCGACTGGTCGTTGAGCGCGCCCTCCTCGACCACCGTGTCGTTGGCGGCGGCTTCCTCGAGCACCGAGAGGGCATCGGCGAAGCGCGGCGGGTTTTGCGTCAGCATCGACTGCACCTGATCGAAGACGGCGACCGGGCAGGTGATGTTGCCGATCCGGGGCACGCTGATCCACACGAATTCGCCGCTCCACTGCCGGTTGACGAAGGCCTGGAACCGCTGCTCGAGGGCGGCCTCCGGCGCCACCGCAACCGTGTGGCGGATCTGCGTGGCGGCCGGCGCCTGGGCGACGCGGACGACACGGGCGCCTTCTTCCTGCACGGCGACCTGCGAGAGGTACTTCACCGCGCCGTCGTAGTCGGGCTCGGGCACCTCGATGAAGGTGGCGAACCGTTCATAGGCCCAGTCCGGCACCGTCACGTAGCCGATCGTCGGGATGGCAATCCAGAAGAAGGCGGAGCGCCAGTGCCGCTGCAGGAACGGCTTCCAGCGGCTCGCCGCGAAGCCCGCCGGTGCGGCCGCCAGCGTGAGCCGCGGGACCAGGTTCTGCGGCGGCGCGATGCGGCCGAGCTTCAGGTTGGTCGCCGGCACCGAGATCTTGCTCGGCACGAGATTCCCCGGTCGAACGTTGCCGAGCCCGAGACCATTGCGCAGGTTGGGCGCCAGCGTATTGCCCGAGCCCGGACGATTGCCACCCTGGTTCGCGGCCTGGTTGTTGCCGAGTCCCGGCCGGTTCGGATTGCTGCCGCCCTGATTGACGGTCTGCCCACCCGGCAGCGTCGGACGGTTGCCGGTCTGGTTGCCGGCTTGCGTGGCGTTCCCGAGGCCCGGCCGGTTCGGATTGTTGCCGCCCGGATTGACGGTCTGCCCACCCGGCAGCGTCGGACGGTTGCCGGTCTGGTTGCCAAGCTGCGGAGTGCGCAGCGTCTGGCCGTTCAACTGCGGGGCACGCTGGAACGGGTTGCCCTGCGTGACGCGCTGCGCCGGGCTGAAGGACCGGTTGGTGGTACTGAAGTTGTTCTGGATCGTCCGAGGCTGTGTGAACGACCGCTGCGGCGTGAAGGAACGCGGCTGCTGAAGAGTCCGGAACTGCTGGTTTCCGCCACCCCCACCCCCGCCGCCACCGCTGAAACTGCGGAACTGGGCGTCGGCCGTGTCGATGGCGACGAAATAGGTGGCTGCCGCAGCGGCAACCGCGATGATGGTGGTGCTACGTACACTCATGGCGCCTCTCCTCGATGCCGGGGCGTGGATCCGAGCGGGGCCAAGAACGCCGAGGGAACTCCCGGCGGCGGCCCGTTCTGAACAATGTATATTAGAAAAACGGACCGCAGCGTATGCAAATAAAATCACGTTTGCGTGAGCGTGAGGCGAAGCCGACGCCGATGCCTTCGCGGCTTCCCCGCCAAACACGCAAGCCTGCGGATTGGGGCCGACGCACCCTCCGCTGAGCCAGCCAATCCGGGCATCCGCGAGAGCCGCACCGCTGATGAGTGAGAACGTATAAAGAACTCAGCCGAGCACGCTCTATCGCCCGCATCTTCGCGGACGCGGGCCGGACCCGACCGGAAACCGGCCTCAGATGCGAACCACCTTGCCGGGGTTCATGATGTTTTTCGGATCGAGCGCCCGCTTGACGGCCCTCATCAGATCGATCTCGACCGGGCTCTTGTACCGGAGATTTTCCTCGAGCCGGACGATGCCGATGCCGTGCTCGGCGCTGATCGAGCCGCCGAGATCGACCACGATGTCGTGCACGATCTTGTTCACCGCCTTGCGCTCGGCGGCAAACCGCTCAAAGCTCCAGTCGATCGGCCGCACCGGGTTGTAGTGCAAGTTGCCGTCGCCGACATGACCGAAGCAGCACGGCCGCACCGCCGGATAGGCGGCATTCATCGCCGCATCCGCCCGGCGCACGAATTCCGCGATGCGCGACAGCGGCACCGAAACGTCGTGCGGAATGGCGCCGCCCGCTGCCTGCACGCCGAACGGCAGGTCCTCGCGCATCCGCCACAGCCGCTTGGCCTGCTCGCCCGAGCTGGCAATCACGGCATCGCCGACGAGGCCCATC
>CAYWBX010000106.1:0-8167 GCA_964456015.1 uncultured Hyphomicrobiaceae bacterium
AGGATCTCTTCAAGTATTCGAGCCTCAATCCCGACATGGGGGAGACGCTGCGGCGCCTCGCGGCCATCGAGCCGCGGACGCTGGCGCTCATGCACGGCCCGGCGTTCGCGGGCGACGGCGGGGCGGCGCTCAGGGCGCTTGCCGCGGATTACGACCGGCGCATCGCGAGCGCGCAGCGGCTCTCCGGCTGAGGGGCCGCCCGAGCCGGCGCAAAGCGGCCGTCTCCCGATCGCCCGGCGCAGCGGACGCGGGCGGCGGCTCGTGCGCGGCGTCAGGGGAGCGCCGTCACCGCGAGAAAGAGGAGCCCGGCGACGACGGCGGCAAGGAGAACCGCCGCCGCCATGCGCTTCTGGCCTCCCCGCCAGGACAGGTTCTCGATGAGGAGAAGGCGGAGGCCGCCTGCGAGATGGACGGCGAGCAAAGCGACGAGAACGGCCTCCGCGAGCTTGACGAGCGGGCGATCGGTCCAGCGCAGGAAGTTGTCGAGGCGCGCCTCGCTCTCGATGGCAAGGCCCAGCACGAGGAAGTGCACGGGCAGGAAGCAGGCGAGCAACAGGCCCGAGACGCGATGCACCATGGCGGCCAGCCAGAGCGCGTCTCGGCGATAGCCGGTTGTACGCGGCGCGGCCATCAGAGCACCACCGCAGCGACGGCCCGGAGGCCCAGCGCCAGCAGTACGGCGCCGAAGGCATACATGACGAAATCGAGCCCGCGGGGGCTCGCGGCAAGCGATCGCGGGCCCCATTCGCGGAGGATCGCACGCAGGCCGATGGAGCCGTGAACGGCGGCGGCCGCGACGAACAACGCATAGAAGAGGCCCCAGACGAGGGAGCCCCTTGTGCGGCCGAGAATCTCGGCGGCCGAGACCCCGTTGCGGGTCGCATAAAGGATTACAACGAGATGCACCAGCACAAGCGGCGCCATCAGCGCCGCCGTCAGGCGCTGGAGCACATAAAGGTGGACGTTCATGTCACCTCGCCACGGATGTAGGCCGCCATGGTGCGCCGTTTGAGGCCGGCGATCGAGGCGGTCGGATTGAGTCCGACAGGGCAGTGCCGCTCGCAGGACTGATGCGTGTGGCAGGCATGGCAGCCGCCGTCGCGCGAGACGGCGTAGAGCCGCTCGCCGTTGCCGGCGTCGCGCACGTCATTGACGAGCGTCCAGGCGCGATTGAGGGCGGCGGGTCCGAGATAGTCCTCGTTCCAGCGAACGGTGTCGCAGGCGGCGAAGCAGACGCCGCAGTTGATGCACTCGATCGCGGCGTCGACGATGCGGCGCTCGGGCGTCGCCGGTGAAATGGCGGCGATAGGCTCGCCCCTCGTCGCAGACGGGGCGAAGACACCTTTCGCCGCCTGCCACTTCTCGAAGAAGCGGCTCATGTCGGTGGCGAGATCCTTGATGACAGGGAGATTGGCAAGGGGAGCGATCTCGAGCCTGCCGTTCTCGACCACCTTCGAGACGTGCGTGCGGCAGGTCCATCGGGGCCGGCCGTTCACCGTCATGGCGCAGGAGCCGCAGACGCCGACGCGACAGGCGAAACGATAGGAAAGCGTCGGGTCGAGGTGGCGCTGGACATAGGTGACAACGTCGAGCACCGTCTGATTGGCGCCGAGCGGCACCTCGAAAGTCTGATAGTCGCCGTCGGCACCGCCGCGCCAAATGGCGACCGCGATCGTGCGGCCTGTGGATTGTTCGATCGCCTGCTGCATCAGCGCACCGTCACCTCGACCGTCTGCACGACGTTGTTGCCGAAGCCGCCCCGATCGAAGGGCACCTCGAGCGGCTGCGTGCGGCCGTTGGCGTCGGTGGCGCGGCAGGCGAGCACATACTCGCCGGGCGTTGCGTTCCAAACGTAGCGCCAGCCGCGCCAGGCGTATTTGCCAGCCGGCGGATCGAGCGCGGCGGCGTGCCAGACGCCATTGATCGCGACCTCGACCTTCGCAACGGCGATGCCGCCGCCCGACCAGGCGCGGCCGGTGAGCACCGTCTCGCCGCGCTCGACAAGACGCGCACGCGAGTACCAGTCGGGAATGCCGGGCGGCGCCATCAGCGACTTCACGCGCATGTCGGTGATCGGGATGCCGGGGTCTTCCGCCTTCACTTTGTACTTGTAAGTCTCGACCTGCTGGAAGCCCTGGTAGGGTGCGGCCAGCGCCTCGATGCGGTCGAGCCACTTGACGCTCGCCATGCCATACCAGCCGGGCACAACGAGGCGCAGGGGAAAGCCGTGCTGCGGCAGCAGGTCCTGGCCGTTCATGCCGGTGACGAGAAGCACGTCCTCATGAAGCGCCATGTCGCGCTTCAGGCTGCGGCCGTAGTTGTGCTCGTGACCCCGGTCGAAGCCGCGGTCGATGCCGGTGAAGGAGACCTCGACCACGCTCGGCTTCAGTCCGGCACGCTCGAGAACGCCCTTGAGCGGCGTGCCGGTCCATTCGGCGGTGCCGACGGCTTCCGCCATCCAAGGCATCGACGGCCAGCGCGGCGTCACCTGCCCGCGGCCGTTGCCGGCGCATTCGAGCGTGACGCGCAGCGTGCGTTGCGGCAGCGCCTTGATGTCGGCGATCGAGAGCGAGAGCGGACGCTCGACCTCGCCCGAAACGGAGAGCCGCCAGGAGGCCGCATCCGGGACGTAGGGAACGTCGAAATGGTTGAGCAGATAATGCATGCCGGCCGGCGTCACGTCGTACCGCAGGCCCTCGGTCAGAAGGCCGTGGTTTCGATTGGCGAGCACGACCTCCTCGCGCAGGTATGGGCCCTCGCGATGCTGGCGCGGGGCAGGGTTCACAAAGGGGTTGTGCTTGTCATGGGCAGAGGAGGGCATGCGGCTTTCCATTTCGCGATCCCGGCGCAGGTCTAGCAGGTCGGGGATTCGCCCCGCAACCGGCTCGCGGCCATCGCTCCGCGCCCGCCTCGGGCGAAGCGGGGTGGCCCGATCACGGCGTCCTGCCGCATCACCTCGGCCAGCGCAGAGCCTCGGGCGGCGCGGCAATGGGCTCGAAGGTCATGGGGCGCAGATCGGCGATCAGGCGGGCGCCGTCGAGCGGTTCGCCAGCGTGCGTTGGGACCGCCGCGGCAGGCAGCCGGTAGAGGCGACCGTCGACCGCGAACAGCAGATCGCCATTCGCCTGCCAATCCGCCCAGTCGCAGGGGTGGATGCGACGCAGCTCGCGCGCGCCGTCGGCGACAACGAACGCCTCGTCGTACTTCGGGCCACCGATGACGAAGACGCCATGGCGCTCGCGGCGCAGCGTGGGACGCTTGCCGCCCTTGCGCGGGCTCAGAGGCTGCGGCCGCTCGTAGATCTCAGGTGTGGCAAAGGTATAGAGCGACCTGCCCCGCCGGGAATACTCGGCCCCAGGCGACGTTGCGATCAGCTGCCAGCCGTCGCGGACCATGCGCTCGCGCTCGATAGGGGTGTCCTCGCCACGGCCGGCCCAATCCCCGACCGGGCTCACCGATAACCATCCCGGGAGGTAGAAGCCCGGCCCCAAGGTCAACGGCGCGGAATGATTGAGGCCCAGGCGCCGGCGGCTCGCGAACAGGCCGCCGCCGCCCCAGCTGTCGCCCTTCGGCCAGAGCGCGAGCGCGGTGAAGTACGGCGGTCGGCTGACGGCGGTCCAGGTACCGAGGGGGCCCGCGTGCCTGGCGGCGAAGTAAACGAGCAACTCCCCGTCAGGGGACAGGTCGCAGCGGCGCTCGCGGATGCGGCCGCGAAACCACTGGCCGGGTTCGATCGTGTCACTCGCCAGGTGCCAGCGCAGGAGACGGACGAGCTTCGAAGGGCCGCGCCGGAAAATGACGCCGGTGCGGTCATCGCGGGCGAGGAGGCAGTAGATGCGGCAGTGTCCGGCTTTCACGGTCATGGTCATGGATTGTTTCTGCCATGCAGCGCGCGAGTTTGCGCTCGCGCCGTTCCTCGCGCAAACTGAATGCCGCCAAGCGGTGTTGCAGCCGCATCCCGAGTGCGTCCGATGACCGACATTGCAACCCGCGTCTACAACCACCACTGGAAGATCGACCCGATCGTCCGCTCGGTGCTCGACACCGACTTCTACAAGCTCCTGATGGCGCAGACGATCTTCCGGCGGCATCGGGAAACGCAAGTCACCTTCGGCATCATCAACCGGACGAAAACGGTGCCGCTGTCGCGCATGATCGACGCCGGCGCGCTGCGGGAACAACTCGATCACATCCGCGCGCTGTCGCTCTCCCGGGGCGAGTCGACCTGGCTCCGAGGCAACATGTTCTACGGCAAGCGACAGATGTTCGCGCCGGAGTTCATCGAGTGGCTCGAGGGCTTCCGCTTTCCCGCCTACCATCTCGAGCAGAACGGCGACCAGTACGAGCTCACTTTCGAGGGGCCGTGGATCGAGACGACGATGTGGGAGATCCCGGCGCTCGCCGTCATCATGGAGCTGCACTCGCGCGCCGTGACCAAGGGCATGGGCAAGTTCGAGCTGCAGATCCTCTACGCGCGGGCGATGACGCGGGTGTGGGAGAAGATCCAGCGGCTCAAGGCGCTGCCGGGTCTCAGGATCGCCGACTTCGGCACGCGGCGGCGGCACGGCTTCCTGTGGCAGGACTGGTGCGTGCAGGCGATGATCGAGGGGCTCGGACCGGCCTTCCTCGGCACGTCGAACTGCCTCATCGCGATGCGGCGGGAGGTCGAGGCCATCGGCACCAACGCGCACGAGCTGCCGATGGTCTATGCCGCGCTTGCCGAGGATGACCGGGCGCTCGCCGAAGCGCCCTATCGCGTGCTCGCGGACTGGCAGGAGGACTACGACGGCAACCTGCGCGTCATCCTTCCCGATACCTTCGGCACCAAGGGATTTCTCGACAATGCACCCGACTGGGTGGCACGGTGGACCGGCATCCGCATCGACAGCGGCGATCCGTTCGAGGGCGGGGAGATGGCGATCGACTGGTGGCGCAGCCGCGGTCAGGACCCGCGGACCAAGCTTGCGATCTTCTCCGACGGCCTCGACGTCGATCTCATCGAGCGGATCCATCAACGGTTCAACGGGCGAATCCGGCTTGGCTACGGATGGGGGACGCTGCTCACCAACGACTTCCGCGGCCTCTCAACGGGCGGCCATCTCGACCCGTTCTCGATCGTGTGCAAGGTGATCTCGGCGAACGGCCGGCCGGCGGTGAAGCTCTCGGACAACCCGACCAAGGCGGTCGGCCCGGAGGCGGAGATCGCGCACTACCGGCGCGTGTTCAAGGTCGGTGCGCAAGAAACGGTGCCGGTGGAGGTGTGAGCCGCCCGGCGGGGCCGTTCAGCGCCGGCGGAAGAGCGCGTTCCAGAAATAAAGCACGGCCGCATCGAGGATGCCGGCGCCGATGAACGCCGTGGCGATGAGGCGGGCCGTGGCAGCGTCAAGACCGAGCGGAGCGGCGAAGACATGGATGGCGGCGCCGAGCAGCAGCGAACCGAGCGCCAAGCTTGCGAACGCCACCTGCATGGCGCGCTCGGCAGCCGCGGAGACGCCGGCTTGGCGCTTGGGCCGACTCATCGGCCCGCACTCCGATGTTCCTCGCGGCGCAGGCGGATGAGCTCGCGCAGCGCCTCGCGGAAGCCACCGCCCGGAATCGTTGCCCCGAAGCTTTCGCCCTCCGCCGGCGCGATTTCGACGTCGATGGCCGCGCCATCCCAGAGCACCGTCGCCGCGTCGCTTGCCTTGACGAGATCCGATTCCATGATGCAGCCGGCTTGGGCGCAGGCGACGAATCTCTGGGTCACCGCCTTGCCGTTCAGGCGATACCGCAGCCAGCGATTGCCGTCACGCGCTACCGGGACACCCGCAAGCCGAGTGCCCGCGGCCGGCGCCGGCACTGCGGCCTCAGAACCGGATGCGGCCGGAACGAAGACCCGCCAGAGAACGCTCTCCCGGCCGGCGACCATGTCGATTACGAAGTGCGTGACCAGACTGCGGGACTTGGGGCCGGAAGGATCGCCGCCGAGCTGTGCGGACGGGACGACAGCCATCGCCGCGCACCGGTGCCGCCAGCGTTCGACGCCGCAGCGGACGTGCCAAGCTCCGAACGCCCGGTGAAACCGTGGCGGGGCGGCGCGTCCGGCGGCAAGAACGGCCCAAGGCCAGTCCCAGACGGCGTCTTCCCGGCGGCTGCCCACCGGACCATCGCAATTGCGCCGGATCACCGTCGTGCGCAAGGCATAGCCGGCATAGGTTTCGCCAAGCTGGTCGGCCATGGCCCGCCAACGGCGGCAGCGGACCCGGTGCGCGGCCGGATCGAGGTCGAGGGGCTGAGCGTCGGTCCGGGCGGCCGGATCGGGATGGCCGAGCCGCATGGGAGCGCCCCAGTCCGCGAAGCGGGAGACGGACGCGGCCGGCGCGCCGACCGGGGCGGCGGCTGCCGGTTCGGCGCCGGCGCGAGGCGCGGAACCTGCGACTGCCGCCAGGCAGGCAAGGCCGACGATCAGACTTTGCCGGAATTTCGCGGCGAGCGACATAAATGAAGCCTAATCGGCTCGCCGCCCACATGAAAAGTGCAATCGGGTTGCCATCCTTACCGGCGCGCCAGGCGGTCCCTGAGGCGCGCGCGCAGGCGATCCTCGGAGGGGAAGTCGGCCTCAATCCACCACTGTCTGAGCTCGGCGAGGAGGGCTCCGACCGCCGGTCCGGGAGTGAGGCCCTGGTCCAGGAGATCGGCGCCGCGCAGCGGGAAATCGGGAACCGGCAAGGCCGCGCTCATGCTGAGCCAGCGGCCGGCGCGGTCGGGGGCGAGGCCCGAGGCCATGGCGGCGAGGACCCGCGGGCGCCACTCGACCGGACCGAGGACAGCGAGAAGGCGGCGCGCGGCGCGGTCGTCACCGGCTGCGAGCGCGTGCGATGTGCGCGCATCCAGGACCATGAGCGCGCGAGACTCCGCGTTCGAGAGCCGAAGCCGCTCGGTGAGCGCCGCGGCGTCCTCTTCAACGGCGACCGCAAGCGCGGAAAGACGCAAAATGGCGTCGGGCGGCACGCCCATGGCGGCCTCGGCGGCGCAAAGCCGCTGGAAGAGCCCCGGCCGAGGCGCGAGGTGCAGAACGCGTGCGAGCAGCCCGGCGCCGGTCATGGCGTCGACGGCAGCGACCGCCCGCGGCGCCACCAGAAGCTTCAGAAGCTCGGCGCGGACGCGCTCCGCCGAGAGCCGCTCGAGCCCGTGGCGGGCGCGGATGCAGGCGGCGATCGCCGACCCGTCGGGATCGCCGGCTGCAAACGTCGCGAAGAAGCGGAAGTAGCGCAGGATGCGCAGGTAGTCCTCGGCGATGCGCCGGTCGGGATCGCCGATGAAGCGGACCCGGCGGGCTCTTATGTCGGGATAGCCGCCGAGCGGATCGAGGATGCGGCCGTCGCTCGCGCAGTAGAGCGCGTTGATGGTGAAGTCGCGCCGGGCGGCGTCCTCGGCCCAGTCGTCGGTGAAGGCGACGGTGGCGCGCCGGCCATCAGTGGCGACATCGCGGCGGAGCGTCGTCACCTCGAACGGCATACGATTGGCAACGACGGTGACCGTGCCGTGGTCGATGCCGGTCGGCACGCAGTCGAGGCCCGCTGCGCGCGCCGCTGCCGCGACGCGATCCGGAGGCGCCGGCGTCGCGATGTCGATGTCCGTGACCGGCAGGCCCATCAGCGCATTGCGCACGACGCCGCCGACGGCCATGGCCGGGTAGCCGGCGGCGGCCAGCGCGCGGAAGACGGCCTGCGTCTCGGGGCGGCAGAGCCACTCGGCGCCCGCCAATGTTGGCAGCTCGGACAGAGGTCACTCCCTCGCTCCCGCCTTCGCGCCGATCAGCTGCCGAAAAGGCGTTGATGCAAGTTCTTCAGCATGCCGGCAGTGGCGCCCCAGATGAACCGGTCGCCGTAGGGCATCGCGTAGTAATGACGGTCGCGACCGCGCCAGGGCCGGGTGTGCTTCTGATGGTTCGCCTCGTCCATGAGGAAGGCAAGCGGCACCTCGAAGACCTCGGCGACCTCGCGCCGGTCGACGCTCAGCCGGAACGCCGGACTGACGATGGCGACCAGCGGCGCGACGGAATAGCCGGTGCCGGTGCGGTAGGTGTCGAGAAACCCCAGCGGTTCGATGTGCTCGCGAGCGAGACCGATCTCCTCCTCGGCCTCGCGCAGGGCGGCCGCCGCATGGTCGGGGTCGTCCGGTTCGA
>CAYWBX010000107.1:0-7908 GCA_964456015.1 uncultured Hyphomicrobiaceae bacterium
TCAAGAGATAGTGCGCGACCGTCGATCCGCCCGCGCCGCCACCGACAATGACGATGCGGGCGGCAGATTGCGCAATGGCGAACGTCGAGCCGGCGGATAGCGTCAGCGAAGCTGCCCCGGCTCCGCCAATCAAACGGGCAAGGTCACGTCTGCTCGGCTTTTCCATATCGTCCTCCCTATTTCTTACCCGGACTCTGGCTTCAGTTCGACGATCCTCATCAGCCCGACGATCCCGGATTGCAAGCGGAATTTCGCGGATCGGAACGCCGCATTCTGCGCCGCACAAAACCAATATCGCGGCAATCCGATCGGCGTCCCCGGATGCCGGCCTTTGCCGCGCCTCCCGGCGAAGGCGCCATCGGACTTGGCCCTTCGATCCTTTCGCCAAGCGGGATCGCTTTCCGAGCAACAGGTTGTCGAACTCTCGTGATCCGGCATTTACATGCCAACGTTGGAAGACGATATTCGCATGAGCCGCTGCATCTGCCCCGCAGGTGGCGGCCTGAAGGAGGCCCCATGACCTCGCCCGGCGGACATCCCCCGGACCGCAGAACCTTTCTGCTGGCTGCCGCCTGCACGACGGTCGCCGGCCCCGGTGCTGCGGGTCAGGACCGCCCGCCTCCGGCCGAGGATTTCAACGCCGCCCTGAAACGAATCATCGGCGAGGCGAAGCCCGTGCAGGGCAAGCTCACCATCGAGGTTCCCGAGATCGCCGAGAACGGCAACACCGTTCCCTACACCTTGTCGCTCGACAGCCCCATGACCGAGCAGGACCACGTCAAGGCAATGCACATCCTGGCGACGGCCAATCCGCGCCCCGAGATCGCGTCCTTCGAGCTCACTCCGGCCTCGGGCCGGGCCAAGGTAGCGAGCCGCATGCGGCTTGCCCGCTCTCAGGACGTCGTCGCCGTCGCCGAACTGTCCGATGGCCGCTTCGTCATCGCGCGCCGGCCGGTGAAGGTCACCATTGGCGGCTGCGGGGGCTAGCGAGCGGGAAATGTGAACACCATGACCACCAAGCCGCGCGTCAAGATCCCGGAGACCGCCAAGGTTGGCGAGATCATCGAGGTCAGAACGCTCATCAATCACGTGATGGAAACGGGGCTACGCCGCGACCGCGACGGCAAGCCGGTGCCGCGTCATATCATCAACTCATTCACCGCGAGCTATGCCGGCAAGACGGTGTTCAAGGCGACGCTGCATCCGGCGACGTCCGCCAACCCGTTCTTGCAGTTCTACATGCGTGTGCCGGGACCGGGGGAGTTCACCTTTGCCTGGGTCGATGACGCCGGCGCGACAATTACCGAGACTGTGAAGCTCAACGTGGAGTGAGACGGACCGCGTTGCCGGCGGCGGCGCGAGCCCATGGACATGCAGCAAGAAGCAGGGAGATGCGAGCAGTGGCAGACGAACCGATGTGCGCACAGAAAGGTCCCTACCAAGTGACCCTCGAGGCGGGCAAGGCATACTTCTGGTGCACCTGCGGCCGCTCGCAGAAGCAGCCCTACTGCGACGGCGCGCACAAAGGGACCACCTTCTCCCCGAAGCGGTTCGTGGCCGAAACCTCCGGAACGGTCAACCTGTGCGGCTGCAAGGCGACCGACGACCAGCCGTTCTGTGACGGCAGCCACAATATGCTGTGACCTCTTCCCCAACGGATGGGCATGCGCGTCTGCCCGAGCTTCACGCGTCCCGCCTGCAGTTTGGGCGATGCGCAGGAAACGGCGGTTTGCTACGCTCGTGACCGCCGGGAGACCGTGAGAGCGGCCGAACCGCCAGCCCCGGCTCGAGGTCGGGAGGGAGCATTGGGGATGGAGTACCTCATTCAGCAGCTCGTCAATGGCGTGACGCTGGGGTCGATCTATGGCCTCATCGCCATCGGCTACACCATGGTCTACGGCATCATCGGGATGGTGAACTTCGCCCACGGCGACGTGTTCATGCTCTCCACCTTCATGGTGATGATCTTCTATCTCGTTCTGGCCCAGATCCTTGGCATTTCCTCAATCGCTCTCGCACTGCTCCTCGTGCTGCTCATCAGCATGGTTCTCACGTCGCTTTGGAACTGGGTCATCGAGCGCTTGGCTTATCGCCCGCTGCGCGGATCCTTCCGGCTCGCGCCCCTCATTTCCGCCATCGGCATGTCGATCCTGCTCATGAACCTTGCGCAGGTCCTGCAGGGCCCGACCAACAAGTCGCTTCCGCCCCTCATCACGGGCAGCATCACGTTCCTCGGCGGCGGAGTCGTCGTGCCAACAAAGCGCATTCTTATCGTTGTGGTGACAATCCTTCTGCTGGCCGTGTTCTGGTACCTCGTGCAACGCACACCGCTCGGCCGCGCCCAGCGGGCCTGCGAGCAGGACCGGCGGATGGCCGCGCTTCTTGGCATCGATGTCGACCGCACCATCTCGATCACGTTCGTCATGGGCGCGGCGCTCGCCGCCGTCGCCGGGCTCCTCTACGTCATCGAGTACGGCAGCGTGAACTTCGCTGACGGCTTCGTCCCGGGGGTCAAGGCCTTCACAGCGGCCGTTCTCGGCGGCATCGGCTCCCTGCCCGGAGCCGTCCTCGGCGGTCTCCTGATCGGCCTGATCGAGGCGCTTTGGGGCGGCTATGTCTCGAGCGACTATAAGGACGTTGCCGCCTTCTCGATCCTTGCCATCGTCCTGATCTTCTTGCCATCCGGCCTGCTCGGCCGACCCGAGGTCGAGAAGGTCTGAGCGCGATGGCCGCCTCTTCCGCTGCGACCGTCGAGCCAAGACCGCCGGTGTCGCATCACGTCCGCGCCGCAGGGCTCACCATGCTGGTGGCGCTGGGGCTATCGACGCCGCTGCTGCTCTTGCGGCTCGGCGTCGACATCGCGAACCGGCCGATCGTGAGCCCGCGCTATCTCGCCGTCGCGGCTGCCCTGCTGATTGCCTGGGCAATCGGCCTGCGCCATCGGATGTTCCTGCTGCGCACGCATTGGCCGGCAGAAATCGCCTACATTGTGAGCGTCGCAGCCGCCATTTATGGCCTCATTGCACTCGCCTGGCCGCAGCGCGCCGCGTTTACCCCGCGTCTGACGCCCGAGCAGTCGGAGTTCGCCGTTGCCCTGGGAACGCTCACGCTTGGCCTCCTGCTGGTGACGGCGGTCGGCCTTTTCGTTCGCGCCATTGGCCCGGCGCTGAAGGCGCCAGCGATCCCCGCTGCGGCCAGCGCCGGCCGCTCCCTCCAGACGACCGCCTCGGCCGGCGGCCTCGCACTTCTATTCCTCTACCCCGTTCTCGCGCTCTCGATCGTTGGCCAGGCGGGCGCTATCAAATGGGTGGACAATTTCGGTGTCCAGATCCTCATCTACATCATGCTCGGGTGGGGACTAAACATCGTCGTCGGGCTCGCAGGGCTGCTCGACCTTGGCTATGTCGCCTTCTACGCCGTCGGCGCGTACGCTTACGCCCTGATCGCAACGCAGATCATTCCGGCGACGTTTCCCTCCCTCGGCTATTGGGCTTTTTGGATCTGCCTGCCGATCGCCGGACTTCTGGCCGCATTCTGGGGAATCATCCTCGGCTTCCCGGTGCTGCGTCTCAAGGGGGATTATCTGGCGATCGTGACCCTTGCTTTCGGCGAGATCATCCGCCTCATTCTCGTCAACTGGGTCGAGGTGACCAAGGGCGACAGTGGCATTCAAACGCCGCGGATCACTTTCTTCGGGATCCCCTTCGCCAGCGCCACCGGCGACCGCACCTTCGCCGAGGTCTTCGGCCTCTCGGGTCCACCCACGATCTACCGGGCCATTTTCCTTTATTATGTGATCTTGCTGCTCGCGCTCCTCACAGCGCTCGTGACCGTGCGCCTGCGCCGACTGCCCGTCGGCCGTGCGTGGGAGGCTTTGCGCGAGGACGAGATCGCCTGCCGCTCGCTCGGCATCAACACGACGAACACGAAGCTCACGGCCTTCGCCATCGGCGCCGGGTTCGGCGGATTTGCCGGAGCCTTCTTCGCCGCCCGTCAGGGGTTCATCAACCCGAAATCGTTCGAGTTCATCGAATCGGCAACCATTCTCGCCTTCGTCGTCCTCGGCGGCATGGGGTCCCTGCTCGGCGTCGCGCTCGCGGCGATCGTCATGATCGGAGGCACAGAGCTCTTGCGCGAGCTCGAGTGGACCAAGCGGATCTTCGGACCGGGCTTCGATCCCACCCAGTACCGCATGCTCATCTTCGGACTCGCCATGGTGCTGATGATGATGTGGAAGCCGCGCGGGCTGATCTCCACTCGCGAACCCTCCATCTTCCTGAAGGAGCGCCGCGCCGTCGCGGGGGCTCTCGTGAAAGAGGGGCACGGCTGATGTCGCACGGCTCCGTCGCAGCAGGCAGCCCCCTTCTTGTCGTGGAACACCTGACCATGCGCTTCGGCGGCCTGACCGCCGTCGACGACCTCTCGTTCACCGCCCTTGCCGGCGAGATCACCGCCTTGATCGGCCCCAATGGCGCCGGCAAGACAACGGTCTTCAACTGCATCACCGGATTCTACAAGCCGACTGTCGGCCGCATCGCCCTCCTCCAAGGCGCCGTCTCGCCGCAGCTGATCCGAACGACGACGGCAGCGGGAAGCCGCTGGAGCCCGGGAGCCGCCGCCGGCGCATCGGGCGTCTTCCTTCTCGAACGGATGCCGGATTACGAGATTGCGGCAAAGGCCCGCGTCGCGCGGACCTTCCAGAACATCCGGCTTTTCTCCGGCATGACCGTGCTCGAAAATCTCGTCGTCGCGCAACACAACAAACTGATGCGCGCCTCGTCCTGGACCGTCGGCGGTCTCGTCGGCGCTCGCACCTACACGGATGCCGAGGCCGCTGCCGTCGCGCGCGCCCGCTACTGGCTCGAGGCGATTGATCTCATCGACCGCGCCGACGATGCGGCGGGTGAACTGCCCTACGGCTCCCAGCGCCGTCTTGAGATCGCGCGCGCCATGTGCACGGAACCGGTGCTGCTGTGCCTTGATGAGCCGGCAGCAGGGCTCAATCCGCGCGAGTCAGCCGAGCTGAACGCGCTCCTGCGCATGATCCGCAGGGACCACGGCATTTCGATTCTCCTCATCGAGCACGACATGTCAGTCGTCATGGAGATTTCGGACCACGTCATTGTTCTCGAGTACGGCCGAAAGATCTCGGACGGCTCCCCGGAGTTCGTAAAATCGGACCCGAAAGTGATCGCCGCCTATCTCGGCGTCGAGGATGAGGAAGTCGTGGCCGCGAGCACCGGGGGCACGGCATGACCGCTCCCCTTCTGTCGATCCGCGGGGTCGAGACGTTCTACGGCAACATCCAGGCACTGCGCGGGGTCGATCTCGACGTCATGAAGGGCGAGATCGTAACGCTGATCGGCGCGAACGGCGCCGGCAAGTCGACGCTGATGATGACCGTCTTCGGCAACCCGCGCGCCCGCTCGGGCACCGTCACCTTCAAGGGTCGCGACATTACGCGGCTGCCAACGCATGAAATCGCGCGGCTGCGCATCGCTCAGGCGCCGGAGGGTCGGCGCATATTCCCGCGCATGACAGTCTACGAGAACCTTCAGATCGGCGCCGAGATCGACCGCCTCGCACACTTCGAGGAGGATCTTGAGAAGGTGACGCGACTTTTTCCGCGGCTCAAAGAGCGGCTCGACCAGCGCGGCGGGACCCTGTCGGGCGGAGAGCAGCAGATGCTCGCCATCGCGCGCGCGCTCATGAGCCGCCCCGAGCTGCTCCTCCTCGATGAGCCATCGCTCGGGCTCGCGCCGCTCATCGTCAAGCAGATCTTCGAGGCGATCCGCGACCTCAACCGGCGGGACGGCATGACGATCTTCCTTGTCGAGCAGAACGCTTATCATGCGCTCGGTCTCGCCAACCGCGGTTATGTCATGGTCAACGGCCGCATCACCATGACCGGCACCGGCGCCGAGCTTCTCGCCCGACCCGAGGTTCGCGCCGCCTACCTCGAGGCGGCAAGCATTGATCCTTTGAGCGCTTCTCCCGCTCGGAAATGTTGACGCTCAAGGTCCCACCGCGGCGGAAGTGCCGCCCATCGAGCCCCCGCACCCTCCGGGGCCTTGGGCCGCCCAGGGCCCGGCCTTTGCCAGATTGCCCAGGCCTCTCCCGTGGCCAGCCCTCGCCAGCGGCTCGGTTCGGCCGTAAGCTTTTCGCCTGACCAACACCAAAATTCGATGGGGCCCCACATGACCATAGTGCTCGATGGCGATCTGGTACTCGCGGGCGCCGGCAATATGGGCGGGGCGATGCTCGCGGGCTGGCTTGCGCGCGGCCTCGATCCGGCCCGGATCATCGTCCAGGATCCTTCGCCTCCGCCGGCGGTCGCCGCGCTCCTGAAGGCGCATGGCATCACGGCCCATGCTGCAGTGCCGAACCGTCCGACCCCGCCGGCCGTGCTGCTCATGGCCGTCAAGCCGCAGATCATGGACGAGGTGTTCCCCCCACTCGCCCGTCTCGCCGGCCCCGAGACGGTGGTGCTGTCCATCGCAGCCGGCAAGACGATCGCGAGCTTCGAACGGCATCTGCCGCGCCCGGCAGCCGTTGTCCGCTCGATACCGAATACCCCGGCCTCGGTCGGACGCGGCATCACTGTCGCGACCGCCAACGCACATGTAACGGCAAGACAGAAGGCGCTCTGTGACGGTCTCCTGCGCGCCATTGGCGAGGTGGCGTGGGTCGAGGACGAGGCTCTGATCGACCCGGTGACCGCAGTTTCGGGGTCGGGCCCTGCCTACGTCTTCTATCTGGTGGAATGCCTGGCGGCCGCAGGCGTCAAGGCCGGACTTGCGCCAGACCTTGCCCAGAAGCTCGCCCGCTGGACCGTGGCAGGTGCCGGCGAGCTTCTGCACCGGTCGGACCTTTCCGCCGAGCAATTGCGCAAGAATGTCACCTCGCCCAACGGTACGACCTATGCCGCGTTACAAGTGTTGATGGCCGAAACAGGCCTGCAGCCGCTGATGACCGAAGCGGTTCTCGCTGCGACCCGCCGCTCGCGCGAGCTTGCGAATTGACGCCGCCCGCCTATTTAGACGGCAGTGGAACCGGAAGGACCAACATGCTCGATCCGTCATCCGAACGGGACCGGCTGATCTCGGCAGCCCTCAGCCTCGCCGCCGAAAGGCCCTGGTCGAAAATAACGCTCGCCGACATCGCGGAGCGCGCCGGCTGCACGCTCGTCCAGCTCAAGGCGCACTTCTCATCGAAAGGCGAGATCCTGGCCGCCTTCTCGCGCCTCGTCGACAACGAGGTGCTGCAGCGCGCCCCGCGCCGCACCGAGGGACAATCGCCCCGTGATGCGCTCTTCGAGGTCGTAATGTGCCGGCTCGACGTGCTCGAGCCCTACAAGTCTGCGCTCAAGTCGATCCAGGACAGCGGCCTCCCCGAGCCCGCCCTGCTCGGCCGGCTTTTTGCCGCACAGGGGTGGATGCTCGAGGCCGCCGGCATTAATTCCAGCGGGATCGACGGCGGCCTGCGCGCGGCAGGCCTCGCCACGGTCTACGCCTCCGTCATGCGCACGTGGCTCGAGGATGACGACCCGGGCCATGCCCGCACCATGGCAGCGCTCGACCGTCGCTTGCGGCGAGGCCAGCGCACGCTTGAGCGGATCGAGGAGGTTTGCTCCGGTCTGTCGCGCCTCGGCACCGGCATTGCTGATGTCCTGCGACGTCCATGGCAGCGCAGCTCCGCGCCGCCGCCAACGGACGCGGCGCCGACGCCGCCCCCCTCCTCGGCGTGACCGGACGACAAAGACGAGCCAAGCGGCATTTCAGACCGAAAGCGACACGCGGGGTAGCATGGCGGCGCCAGATGACCGTCCCGGACCAATCTCGTTCAACGACTTCCTGAAGGTGGACATCCGGGTCGGCACCATCGTTGCCGCCGAGCCGTTTCCGGAGG
>CAYWBX010000107.1:7918-8137 GCA_964456015.1 uncultured Hyphomicrobiaceae bacterium
GCCGCAGATCGGCGTCAAGAAGAGTTCGGCGCAGATCACCCGCCACTACACGCCCGAAAGCCTGGTCGGCCGCCAAGTGCTGGCAGTGGTGAATTTTCCACCGCGTCAGATCGGCAAGTTCATGTCCGAGGTGCTGACGCTCGGTGTTCCCGACGCCGATGGCGAGGTCGTGCTGCTTGCTCCGAGCCAGTCCGTCCCCGACGGCGGGCGCATGTACTG
>CAYWBX010000108.1:0-8116 GCA_964456015.1 uncultured Hyphomicrobiaceae bacterium
CCGCAATTCCAAGCGCGCCGAGCGCCGCATCATAGAATTTCTTCGATGCCTCGACATCGTTTGCGCCGACAAACACGTGACTGAACATGATCTCGTTCTCCTGAGCGTGCGGCCCATGTTGTTCCGCCGCGATGCGCTTGCGTCGGACGTCCGGCGGCGCGGCACCGCAGTCTTGCATGACTACGGCAGCCCTGTCTGCTTCGCAAGCTGCCGCGCGGCTTCCCTGAAATGCGTGCGGCCGGAGACGAAGCTCCGGCCGCGCAAAGCTCACCCAATCGTCATGAAACACGGCGGGACCGCGTCCCGCGGCGTGCTCGTCACTTGAGCGGGGCGTAGTCGGCTCTGTCGAAACCCCACCTGTAGCTTATGCCGACCCGGACGGTGTGCGTTTCGACGGAGTGGCGGAACTGCTCATTATCCAGGTTGGATGAGCTGAAGCTGCCGAGATCCATGTAAGTGTAGTCGACACGACCGATCAAATTGTCGGTGAACTTGACATCAACCCCGCCGCCGATCGCCAGCCCGACCCGCGTATCGCTCGCCCGCGTAACGTCACCTTCATCGATCACATCTGAGCCGTCGATCAGGTCGCCGGCGACGACTTTTACGCGGCCCCACCCGAGCCCCGCCTTGACATACGGCATCCACCCGCCGAGATCCAAGCCAAGCCGAGCCGTCAGGGTTCCATGCGTTCCCAACTTGGCGCTGACAATGTTGTCCGGTGAAGGGATCTCGAGAATCGTTTTCTCACTGTCACCAAAGCTCACGTCCGCGTCGACGCCGACGACGACAGTCCCGATCTGGTGATTGATGCCGCCGTACACTCCGCCCACCACCTTGGATTTGTCGAAAGCGTACGTCTCAGGCCCCGACTCATCGAAGGCGCCGTCGTCGCCCTGCACCTTGAAGTCGGTGAATGTGCCGCCGATATGCGCACCGATATAAATTCCCCCCCACTTGCCATAACCGCGAGGGTCCGCCAGGGACGTATCGCTGAATGAAACAGCGATGATCGACGCGGCGGCGGCTATCTTGATCATTTCTCTCATCTTTGGCCCCCACTTCATGAAATTCACGCGCGCCCGGACTTCATTGGCATTCATTGGCATGTGCGCCCGCCAGCAAAGCCAAGCGGCAGAATCCTATGAGAGTAAAGAATCCCTTAACGGAGTAAGTGCGGCAATCTGAAACCCGTAAGTCTATGGAATTTCCGAGTCATTCGTTGCAAGTCAGACACGGCCGCCGCGGGCGCATCCCGCAAGCGCTTGAAATATCACGTTTTATGGTCGCCTTGGATTGCGGGTGCACGGCACAAGCGACCGGTGCCGCTGTTGAAATCGCAGCCCCGCCTTCGTCGCTGGCGCGGCCGACGCCGTACGTGACGGCTTGCGATGCGTCGCGAAATAGCCCCTGAACTGCTGGCGCTTACCCCGTCGCAACGGTCATCGCGCAACCGCGATGCCTCGGTGCGCTCACGCGCCGACCGCCTTCCGGATCGCATCGGCGAGATCGGTACGCTCCCAGGAGAAGCCCCCGTCGGCCTCGGGCGCGCGGCCGAAGTGACCGTAGGCCGACGTGCGCTTGTAGATCGGCCTGTTGAGCTTGAGCGCGCGACGAATGCTGGTCGGGCGCATCGGAAAGAGCTCTGCAAGCGCCTTCTCGAGCTTCGGGTCGAGGTCGTTGCTGGTGCCGACCTTTGCGGTCCCTTGCGTGTCGACGAGCAGCGACATCGGCTCGGGCCGCCCGATGGCATACGCCACCTGGATCATGCAACGGTCGGCGAGGCCCGCCGCCACCACGTTCTTGGCAAGATAACGCGCCGCATAGGCTGCAGAGCGGTCGACCTTGGTCGGGTCCTTGCCCGAGAACGCGCCGCCGCCGTGCGGCGCATAGCCGCCGTAGGTGTCGACGATGATCTTACGGCCCGTGAGCCCGCAGTCGCCGTCCGGTCCGCCAACGACGAAATTCCCCGTGGGATTGACGAGGAAATCTGCGCCGGACTGCGGCATCCACCCCTTCGGCAGCGCCGAGGTGACGGCATCGCCGATCATCTCGCGGATCATCTCGGGCGTGTAGTCGCGCCCCTTGCCGTTCGACTTCTGATGCTGCGTTGAGACGACGACTTTGGCTGCGCCGACCGCTTTGCCGTCCTCGTACCGGATCGTCACCTGGCTCTTGGCATCGGGCAACAGGTCGCCGAGCTTGCCGGATTTGCGCTGCTCTGAAAGAACTTTCAGGATTTTGTGCGAGAAGAAGATCGGCGCCGGCATGAACGTGCCCTTCTCGTAGGCCTCGCTGTCGGTGCAGGCGAAGCCGAACATCATGCCTTGGTCGCCTGCTCCTTCTTCACCCTGCTTCTCGTCCACGCCCATGGCGATGTCGGGCGACTGTCCGTGCAGCAACACCTCGATATCGGCGCCGTGGTAGGAGAACCCGACCTGGTCGTATCCGATCTCCTTGATGACGCCGCGTGCGATCGCCGAGATCAGCTCGCGATTGATGCGCGCCTCCTTGTGGCCGCTGAACTGGTGGCTGTCGAAAAGCTTGAACAGCGGCGCCTGTCCTCGCCCTTCGCCGGCGATGACCACCTTGTCGGTCGTCACCAGCGTCTCGCAGCCGAGCCGGGTATTGACAGCGCTCTTGTCGGCGATGCCGAGCTTGACGTCGTTTTCGAGGAAGGCGTCGAGAATTGCGTCGGAGATCTGGTCCGCCACCTTGTCCGGGTGTCCCTCGGAAACGGACTCGCTGGTGAACAGGAAAGACTTTCGCGCCACAGTGATCCCCATCGCTCTGCTGAGAAGTGCGCTCTCTTTGCAGCCTTTCAGGATGGGGTCAAGAGCGGCGGGACATGCCGCACACCGGCTGTCGGATTGCCGCCCGCTGCCGTCCCGCCCCGGCGCAAGTCGGTCGGGCGCGCTTGCCGAGCGCGCCCCGCGTCACGGCCGGGGCGGCTCGTCGGGGCGCTCCTCGTCCTGTGCGATCGCGCGCACGAGTTCGACCACGGCCCGGCGCGTCCTCGCGTCGGTGATCTTGGCGAAGGCCCGGTTGAGTTCGAGCCCTTCCCGCGTGTTCAGGAACTCGAAGATGTAGGCATCCGACGGCTGCTCGGCGAAGCCCGCCTGCGGCGGCACGCGCGCCTCCGCTACCGGAGCCTCCTCGTAAAAGAACTGCACCGGCACGCCGAGCACGTTCGCCAGATCGAACAGTCGGCTGGCGCCGATCCGGTTGACGCCCTTCTCGTACTTCTGGATTTGCTGGAACGTGAGCCCGAGCTTCTCGCCGAGCTTTTCCTGGCTGATGCCGCGCAACATCCGTTGCAGGCGCACGCGGCTGCCGACATGCACATCGATCGGGTTGGGCCGCCGGGAGCCCTTCTCCTCGCCGTCACCGTCTTCCGCGAGATCGTCGGATCGGGCCATGTCCTGCATCCTTAACGTGTATGCACCGCCGCCACTTGCGCCAACGTGCGCAATTCCTAGGTGCAACAACGCACTGCGTCAACCGCAAGTCAGAGGCTCGTCCGTCCGGCCGGAGAATGTGCCGCACGTGCCGCATTAACCATTCCCCGTCGCGTCTTGTTCGCGCCTCGCGGCGCGCCGCCCGCTCACGATCAGCCAGAGCGCGATGATCCCCATCAGGCCGAGGAAAAGCCAATCGCCGGCCAGCGAGTAGAGGGTGCGCCGGCCGATGCCCGGGATGCGGCCGTCGATCACGCCGACCTCGTCCATTCCAAGGCTTGCCACGAGGCGTCCCTGCGCATCGATGATCGCTGAGATGCCGTTGTTCGCGGCGCGCAGCAGCGGCAGCCCCTCTTCGACCGCTCTGACGCGAGCCTGATGCAGGTGCTGGCGTGGCCCGCTCGTGTTACCGAACCAGCCGTCGTTGGTAACATTGATCAGAACGGCGGGGCGCGGTGTCTGTTGCACCGCTGCACCCGGGAAGATGGCTTCGTAGCAGATGAGCGGCGCCATCGTCGGCAGCGTGCCGATCTGAAGGTGCGGGCGCGGCCGCACGCCAGCGGCAAATCCGCCGCGGAGTTTGGTGAGCTGCTGGAGGCCGATCGCCTCGAGCCAGGGCTGCAACGGCAGATACTCGCCGAACGGCACGAGATGGATCTTGTCGTAATGGCCAACCAGCCGTGCCCCCCCTCCAAAGACCAGGAGACTATTATAGATGCGCCGTCCCGCTCCGAGCCCGGGCCCGGCCGGGCCTTCCTCTAACCGCAGCGCGCCCGAGGCGAGCATCGCGTCTTGCGGCAGAAAGTCCGCAATCATAGCGATCGCCACCGGCGAGTTCAGCGGCAGAAATGGCATCGAGGCTTCGGGCCACAGAATGAGCGAGACGCCGCGCCCGCCGTCCTCGATTCCTTCCGCGCTCCGCTTCGACAGGGCGATGTGCTGTCGGAAGATGCGCTCCTGGTTCTCGGGCCGCCACTTCTCCCGCTGCGGCACGCTCGGTTGGACGATGCGCACGGTCTGCGAGTGCGCCGCCTCGGGCGGTCTCGCCGCCAGCAGCGTTGCGCCGACTGCAGCCAGCGCGACGAACGGCGTCGCCGCAAGCGCTGCGAGCCTTGCAAGATCCCCGGCATGCCGCGGTCGCCAGCCGTCGATCCAGCATGTGCCAGGCCACGCAAATGCCGCCACCGCGACGAGTGTCAGTCCATAGATCCCGAGGATTGATGCCGCCTGCATCAGCGGCAACGGGAACGTGAGCGCATAGCCGAGCACATTCCACGGGAAGCCCGTCAGCAGATGGCCGCGCAGCCACTCGGCGGCGGCGCATGTGAGTGCCAGGATGCCGACCCGTGCAAGGCCGGGCCGCCAGCAGGCGGCGGCGACCGCGGTGGCGCCGCCGAAGAACAGCGCAAGACCCGCCGGCATCGCCGTGACCGCGAACGGCATCAGCGCGGCGAAGGTCTCCGCCTCGACAAGAAAAGCTTCCCCGATCCAGAAGAGGCCGGCGAGATGATACCCGAAGCCGAACCACCAGCCGGCGCCGAAGGCCTTCGCCACCCGCCTGCGCCGATCGCCGCCGGTGAACCGACCGGCGGCTTCATCAGTGGCGAGCACCAGGACGGGAAGTGTTAAGAACAGCACGGGGCTGAGGAAGAAGGGAGCCATCGCCAGCACCGAGGCCGCCCCGGCGATGAGCAGCAGCCCGCGACGGCGCCACAGGCTGAGTTGCCCGAGGCGCTTGGCATATGGCGACTGCTCCTCGGCCGTCCGGTCGCGCTTCTCCTGGGCAGGAGCGCGTGATGCGGCAGCTTCGGCGGCCGGTCGCGCTGTGTGTCCCGGACGGTTCATGCGTCCTGCTGCAATCGCTTGCCGAGCCGGGATCGCGACGGGCTGCCCGCATCGTCGAACGCAGGCATCATGGCCGGGCATCGATCTGCGCCACGCGCACGGGCGGGCGCCGCATCAGATCATCGATGCGTGCCCGCTCGCGCTGGAAGTCGGCGAGGATTTTCCCCGTCAGCTTGCGCTCTTTCGGCACATGAAGCGACATCGGATCGACGAAGCGGTTGCTGACCAGGATCTCGAAATGCAGGTGCGGCCCCGTTGAGAGGCCTGTGTTGCCGAGGTATCCGATCACCTGTCCTTGCCGTACTTTCGCGCCCTCCCGGATGTCGGGCGGAAACCGGCTTTGCATATGGCTGTAGGCGGTCTGATAGCCGTTGGCGTGCCGGATGCGCACATAGTATCCATTCTGTCCCTTGTATCCGGCCTCTTCGATGACGCCGTTGCCCGAAGCGACGATCGGTGTGCCGAGTGGTCCGGCCCAGTCGACGCCGGTGTGCATGCGCACGACGCCAAGAAGCGGATGCCGCCGCATTCCGAACCCGGACATGAAGCGCACTTCTTCACTTCGGATGGGTTTGCGCATCAGAAACTTGCGCGAGTTGTTGCCGTCCTCGTCGTAGTAGTCGATGACCCCGTCAGGGGTGCGGAAGCGGTAGTAGCGTTGCGTGTCGCCGCCGACCGTGAGCGCGGTCGACAGCAGCTCGGCCGGCGGGTTGTCGGCCGCCTTGCCTTCATCGCGAAGGTCAAGGAACAGGTCGATGCCGTCGCTGCCGCGCGCCCGTCTGCGGTAGTCGGTCTCGTAGGCGTGAATGCGCAGGACCTGTTGGATCAGCTCCGGCGGCAGACCCTGCACGCTCGCTGCGTGATAGAAGCTCGCATAGAGATTGGTGGCGCTGCCGTGCGTCTCATCGGCCGTTTCCGGCCGCCCCCGCGTCCGGTCGGACATGGGCTCTGCTTGCGCGACAAACTCTCCGGCTGCATTCCGCCGGACCGTCACCTTGTGTTCGCTGCCGCTGAAGATCGAGACGCGTGAGGGCTCCGACTTCTGCGGGTCGGTGAGTGAGGGCACGAGCGCGAGCTCGAGATCGAGCCCGGGTACGAACATGGCCTCGGGGAGCAGGCTGCGAGCCTTGTCCGCCATCTCGCGGGCCTGCCAGGGGTCGGCGCCCATGCGCTCGAGGATCTTGCTCAGCGTCTCGCCGCGCGCGACCTTGACTTTGACATGGCGGGCTTCCGCCTCGCCGAGATCCTCGTCGTAATCGCTGATGACCTTCTCGATCACCGAGGTGTTGGGTGTGATCGGGATGGGCGAGGCTCGATGGCGGTCGCCGCCTCGGCCCGCGGGGCTTTCGGCGCCCTCCGGCAGGAAGCCCGGACGCATCGCCGCATCGCTGGCGAAAACCGCCCGGCTGACGAGCTCGGCCGCTTCCTGACCGTCCTCGGTCGGCAGGATGGAGCCGAGAAGCTCGACGACGCGCAGCGCCACCTCGCCGCCTTCGCCGCGGCCCGGTTCGCGATCGCCCTCCGGGCCTTCACCGGCTGCCGAGCCGCCGTAGAGCTTGACCGGATTGAAGGGGGGAACGTTCTGTGCTGCCGATGCCGGAACGGCGGCCAATCGGATGGCGATCCGCGCGTAGTACTTCTGATACATGTACTCTCGATTGCCGCGCCGCTGGTTCACCGACTCCTGGACCACGTACTTGGCCAGCATCGCGCCCGCCGCCGTCTGCAGACGATCCGCCTTCGGCGTCGACCAGCTGAGGCCGTCGGACGGTTGCTGCAGCCGGGTGGTGGCGAGCGGTGCCGCCGCCCGGCGCAGCTCCGGCATGGTGCTCGCACCGTCCTTGGAATCCATCGAGCCGAGCACGACGGCTGCAATCGTCAGCGCGCCGACGCTGGCCGCGAGGCAGGTCGAGAAGAACCACCGGAAGCGCCCGCCGCGTCGCGCCTCCGCCCGATCGGCAAGGTAAATGTCGGCGATCTGCCGCCGCCGTCGCTGCGCCAGCGTCGGCGGCTGGCCCGTAAGGCAGTCGCGCGCAGGCCGTCGCCTGGTTCTGCCAAGCGGAGCGTGTCGGCTGAGCTCGTTCAACAGGTCCCCCAGAGCTGCCACCGCGCCTCGACGGCGCTGCCACGTGACTGATTTGAGTCTCCGGCCACCGGCTCGCGAAGTCAACGTGCCGGTCGCGTCATCCCCCGTGGATTGCCGGCGACGGCAGAGCGAGGTCCGGCATCCTGAAACAGGACCCGTTCCACAGCCCGACGCATCTTGCTTGATAGCTTTTTCTGTGACAAAACTGTGGCTTAGCTTGGGCGAGGCGGATCGGTGAAAATTCTTGAAATTTGTGATTGACACCCGCGCCCAAGATCTCTAGAACGGCTTCTTGTCCGGGCTGCGAAGCAGTCACGGACCTTCGATGGAACACCTCTCTCGAACCGGCGCGAAGCCCTCAGGTGAGATCCTGATGCGGGTTCGTATTGTCGCCGGCGACCCGGGCAGCCGGGCGCTGGGATGGGAACGTTTCTTCGAGGTTCGCTCTTTGACAAGTGGTTTTTGAAGGAAGGGAAACGCAGGCGGCGGAGTCCTGGCGGGTCGCAGTTTCGTGCCAGTCACGGCTGAGACCATAAACAGACTCTGGCGATACTGCGTTTCAGCCATCACCATGAATCTTTGCCGCGGGGCAACCCGGGGCGAGGGTTCAGTGTGAAGGTGCCCGTTACGCAGTGATCCTTGGATTAACCTCCAAGCCAAAACCAGAATCAGAACTCTTCAATCTGAGAGTTTGATCCTGGCTCAGAACGAACGCTGGCGGCAGGCC
>CAYWBX010000109.1:0-8113 GCA_964456015.1 uncultured Hyphomicrobiaceae bacterium
CTCGCCGGGCAGAAGCTTCACGTTGACCGCGGTGCCGCCCACCGCGGCCTTCACCACGGTGCGTTCCAGGTCCCACTTGGCTCGTTCCACAACAGCGAGCTTCTCGCGAACCGCCGGGTGCTTGTCGGTCTCGATCGCCGGGTCGCCGCCAAGCGCGGCCATGGTGCGTTGGATCTTCTGCTCGATCACTCCGATCCGTTCGCGGGCCGCGTTGGCATTGCTTTCCGCCTCTTCGATGCGGAAAGCGCGGCCGACGCCTCGTTCCGAGAGCTGGCGCTGGCGGTCACGCTCCGCCTCGATCGACCCGATACGGCTTTGGGCTTCCTTCAGTTCGGCCTGTGCCTCGGCGTACTGCGCGCGAAGGCTTTCGACGAGCGCGCGCGCCTGCTCGAGCTCGGCCTGCGCTTTGTCGAGCGCGATCCGGTAAGGTTCGTCCTCGATCCGCAACAACAGGTCACCGGGCTTCACATGGCCATGGTCGCGCACCGCGATCTCGACGATGCGGCCGGGGACGTCTGCCGACACCTGCACGATGTCAGCCTTCACGTAGGCATTCTCGGTCGAGATGTAGCGTCCGCCGTAGAGCCACCACATGAAGGCGCCGAGGACGGCGAGTGCCGGCTCGGCAATGAGAAGTATGGGTCGCAGGAGGCGCATGGGATGTCTCAGATGGCTTGGCTGTCCGGACTGGCCCGATCAGAGTTTTCGCTGTCCTCGTCCGCCCAGTCGATGTCGGGTGCAGGATCGCTCTCGGCAAGGGCCTGAAGCGTCGATTTGACGTTGCTCAGCAATGCAACAAGACGCGTGCGATCCGACTGTGAAAGGTTCGACAGCGCGTCGTGCACCGTGTCGATCGAGATCGGAAGAATGGCCGCGAAGACCCGCTGGCCGCGGTCCGTGAGATAGATGCGATTGACCCGCCGGTCCGCAGGGTCGGGCCGGCGCTCCACCCAGCCCTTTTCCTCCATGCGGTCGACGATGCGGCCGGCCGGCGCTTTCTCGATCTCCATCATGTCAGCGAGTTCCGACTGACTGGCGCCGGGCCGTCGGCTCAGCCGGACGAGCGCAAGCCATTGCGGGCGCGTCAGGCCCAGAGTCCGGACCCGCCGGTCGAACACGGTCCGCATGAGGCGTGCGACATCGGTGGCCAGCCACCCGAAATGGAGCGACTCGTCCGCCGACGAGGCGCCATTGCCGCTGGTGCCGTGACCGTTCGTTCCGTCCGTCATTGTGTTTACACTTAAAAAAATCGGGGCCGCGCCTTCGCCGGCTGCCGCCTCATAGCCGGTATCGGGCGGGCTCGGCGACGTCCTTGCCCATGCCCGGAGAGCGCTTGGTTGCTCAGGTTACCATCATCTCGCTTACAATAGTCAAGGTTATGGTATGCGTCCTGCGAACGGGCTGCCCTGCAGTGGCTGCATGGCCCGGAAACGATCTCAAAATCAATTTGTTGTTCGCGCTTCGGAGGAAAGGAAGCGGTTTCGGGTTCAAGCGTCCGAGGGCGAGTTCAGCTCACGCTGCAGATACATCATGGCGCGCTCGGACAAGGCCGCGATGGTCAACAGGGGATTGACGCCCAGGGAACGCGGGATCACCGAGCCGTCGACGACGTAGAGGCCTCGCAAGGTCGCCGCGCCATCGGCCCGCGGCGTGGCACGGAAGACGCGACCCCGGTGATCGACGACGCCGGCGCGCGGATCGTCAGCCATCGCGCAGCCCCCGAGGGGATGCGCCGTCGCCGGCTGGTGCCCCATCACGCTGCCCGCGAGAGGGTTCTTGACATAGCTGCCGCCTGCTTCGCGAACCAGGGCGGCAAGGGCAGAATCGAGGCGCGCATAGACCGGTGCATCCTGGGCGCCCGGCCAACGCAGCGCGAGGCGGTCCTCCTCCAGCACGAGCCGTCCTTCGGCGCTGTCATGGGAGACGGCGAAGAAGGTCTGAAGGCCGGCGAACGGTCCCCGGTAGACGCCGCTGACAAGGCTCTGAAGCGCACCAAGCAGCCGGCCATTCGGGATGAACAGCACCGGCAGCATGGGTGCGAGCGCGGATGGGAGCGCCCCCTCCTGAATCACGATCTCCCGCGCCAGATCGTCCGCATCTTCCACTTCGATCTGGCCGCTCACGGTCGCACCGATCTCCAGCCCTTCGACCTTCGCCGGATGACCGACGCCGACGGCATTCACCGGCGATTTCGCGCCGTAGCCGAATGCGATGATGTCGCCGTTCGCCGAGAAGCGCTCGCCGAGACGATCCGACACTGGCAGCCCTCGAGACCGGGAGCGCAGCAGGATCTCGGTCGTGCCAAGGCTGCCTGCCGCCAGGACGACGATGCGCGCGGCAATCTCGATGCTGCGGCCAGGCTCGCTGGCGATCGGGGATGCGGAGACATTCCAATCGCCTTCGGGGCGTTGCGTCACGTGACTGACCCGCAGCTCGGTGAAGATCTCGGCGCCGTGTGCGCGGGCGTCCGGCAGATACGTGAGGGGAACCGTGTTCTTGGCGCCCACATTGCAGCCGGCGCAGCAATCGCCGCAGCGTATGCAGGCGGGCTGCTCGATGCCCGCGGGGTTCAACTCGGGACTGAACGACACGACGACTTCGGGAGCGCGGGGCGTCACACCGAGAACACGGCTCGCCGTCGCCAAGGCTCTGAATTTGGCCATCTCGCCGGCGCGCGGGTCGCTGGCGGGCCGCAGCCAGCGGCGCGCACGACGAAACGCCTCGTCGAGAAGGCCATCTTCGCGGATCGGAGCTGGCCAGGCCGGGTCCTCGAACACACGCGCGTCGGGGCGCAGCGCCACGCCGGCGTTGACGAGCGAGCCCCCGCCGAGGCCGCAACCGAGCAGAACATGCATATCCTCGCCGAGACGAACGTCGAAAAGCGCAGTCGGGGAGCCCGTGCGCCAATTTGCGGCTGAGACCTGGAATGCGTTGCGCAGTTCGGGAAACTTGCTCGGGAACTCTCCCGTCAGGTACTCGCGACCGCGCTCCAAGACCGCGACGCTGAGCCCCATGCGTGACAAGCGCGAGGCCGCGATGCCGCCGCCGTATCCCGAGCCAATGACCACGGCATCGTATTCGGGCTTCAGCCGGTCGAGCGGCAGCGCAAGGCGTGGCAAATCTCTGGGATGCATGGGTGCCATGCTTGAGTGGGATCCCGCCGCGTGACAAGCGGCAGCATAGTCACAGCCCGGCAGTCGCGCTTCGGTCAATCGGCAACCTGCGATGGGCAAGCGCACTCCTCAACCGGTGAGCGGATGACGAAGCGAAATGTCTCTGGTGCGCGACAATCGTGAACGAAACCGATTCGAGATGGCTCTGGACGGTGGCATCGCATTCGTGAGCTACCGCCGCGGCGAGACAGCGATCTTCCTCGATCATGCCGAGGTGCCCCCCGAATTCGAGGGGCGCGGCATCGGCTCGGCGCTGGTCAGAGCGACGCTCGAGGCCGTGAGAGGCGAAGGCCGGAAGGTCGTCGCGCGATGCCCGTTCATCGCGGCCTATATCCGAAGGCATCCCGAGTTTCAGGATCTCCTTGCCTAGTCTTGCGTCTCGGGCAATCGGACGACGTTGCCGGGCGGATGAGGGCCGTCCGCTTTGGGGGCGAGGAGTGCCGCTGACATCTTGCAAGCCGGCGAGCCCCGAGTCGGGCCGCCTCAAGCCGTGCGCGTCGAGCCACAAGCTTGCAGCCGATTGGCCGCGGCGGCGCGGTCTTGCGGGTACCGGCCGTCGCCATGCTATGGAATGCGGCAACGGCGGGTGTCCCGCCGCCGTTCCAGCCCACGGTCCAGTTCCCGGAGAGCCCATCGATGAGCACGTCGCCTACGAGCCGCCTTTTCTCGCCGATCAAGCTGCGCAAGCTGGACCTCCACAATCGTCTCGTCATCGCGCCGATGTGCCAGTACTCGGCCGAGAATGGCAACATGACCGACTGGCACCTGCAGCATCTCGGCGGTTTGGCCAATTCAGGGGCGGCGCTCGTGATCGTAGAGGCGACAGGGGTTGAGCCGGAGGGGCGCATCACGCACGCCTGCACGGCGCTTGCCAGCGACGACAACGAGGCCGCCATGAAACGTGTGGTCGATGCGCTGCGCAAGGTTGGCACGGCGAAGATCGGGATTCAGCTCGGGCATGCCGGACGCAAGGCGTCGGCTCAGCGGCCATGGGAGGGCGGCAATGCGCTCACGACCGGAGCATGGCAGACCAAGTCGGCTTCGGCCATTCCGTTCGCTCCGGGCTGGCACGTTCCCAAGGCCATGACGATCGACGACATCGAGCGGCTCAAGGACGCATTCTTCCAGGCGACGATACGGGCCGCGCGCGTCGGTTTCGATCTCGTCGAGATTCACGGCGCGCATGGCTATCTGCTCAATCAGTTTCTGTCGCCTCTTTCGAATACGCGCGACGACCAGTATGGCGGCAGCCGGGAAAACCGCTGTCGCCTGCTTCTCGAGGTCTTCGCGGTCATGCGGGAGGCGTGGCCGTCCGCCAAGCCGCTCGGTGTGCGCATTTCGGCGGTGGAGTGGGTCGAGGGCGGCATCACACTGGATGACTCGATTTATCTGGCGCAGGCGCTGAAGGCGATCGGTTGCGATTTCATCGACGTCTCGTCCGGCGGCAATGCGCACAACCAGAAGATCGAGCTGAAGCCCGGCTACCAGGTGCCGTTTGCGGCCGCGATCAAGAAAGCGACGGGTCTGCCGGTGATGGCTGTCGGGCTTATCACCGAAGCCGACCAGGCCGAGGCCATCCTTGCCGCGGAGCAAGCCGACATGATTGCGATCGCGCGCGCGGCGCTCGACGATCCGCGGTGGGGCGTGCACGCCGCCTGGCGGCTTGGAGTGGAACCGCCCATGATGCCACAATATGCGCGGGTCACGCCCAAGTCCTGGCCGCCAGCGAAGAAGTATTCCCCCGCTCTCAAGGCGGCGGAATAGCCGTCCGAGTCCGGCCTGCCATCTCGGGGGCGCTGGGCACCCGGCGAGGCTGGCGCCGGGCCGGCGCTTCCTCCTCCAGGCGATCTCGGCAAGGCGATGCCGCCACCCTGGGGGTCGTGACGCGAGGCATGATGCGTTGATGCGACGATGGCCGCTTCGAGTCTCGTGGATCGAGACGGGGGACCTTGCGTGGAGCGTGCGGCTCAGGCCGGGAGCCGGCTTTGAAGACGCAAGGCCGGGCGGCTTGCAGGATGATGACCGCGATTGGCCGCCAGGGCGGATCGGCGTCATGCCGTATCCGCACCCCTCTGCGTTTGCGGAGCTCAAGGCATTGGGGGTCGATGTCGTCGTCAGCTTGCTCGAGGCCGGCGAGGCGCAAGACGTCCGGCTTCGCGACGAGGGCGCGCTGTGCGTTGGCGCCGGACTCGAGTTCCTGTCGCTGCCGATCTGTGATCATGGCGTGCCCGATCCGGTCGAGCCCGTCGCTTCCCTGACGCGCGAGCTCGGATTGCGGCTTCGAAGGGTAGGAACGTCGCCGTCCACTGCTTTGCCGGTCTCGGGCGGTCGCCGCTCATTGTCGCCGCGCTGCTGATCGAGCATGGCCTCGGGGCGGATGCCGCGTGTGACCGGATTTCCCGTGCTCGCGGTCGGCGCGTGCCGGAGACGGACGCGCAACTGCAATGGCTGCGCAGCTACGAGCGCCTGCGCGGCATCGCCTAGCCCGCTGTGCCGCCGGGCAGATAGGCGAGCGAAGCAGTCAGAGCGGCGAGCACGATGAGACCTCGCCGCCCGTCGACGAAACTATCCGGCAACGCTCGCAAGAGCAGTGGTGCGAGGAGGAGCGCTCCGCCTGCCCCAATGATGGCAATCGGTCCGGGCAAGGCGCCGAGACCGAGGCCGATGGTCCTCACCGCCGCCAGAGCAACGATCGCGACCGTCGCCACGATGGTCAGGCGGTCGAAGAGCGACGTGTCCTGGGCGTCCCGCGCTTGCAGCGGCAAGTGTCCGCTGAGGGCCAGCCCGAACAGGGCGATGAGCAGCACCAGCAGAAAGAACTGGCCGAAGGCCAGCCAGCTCACAGCCGAAAAGTATGCCACTTCGCTTGCCTCGCGGAGTCTGCTTCGCCAGCGTTGCCGGACGGGGGAACAGCAAGCTTGACGGTCGTCGATCCGCACTTAGCATGGCGCAGATATATCAGTCGAGACATGCGACCGGCGCGCTGTTACCCGATCCGATGCCGCGGGCCGTCTGGGGCATGGGCAAGCCGGCTCGGCGCCTTGGCCGGCGCGCGTTCCTCCGGGGCTGGCGGTAAGGGCAGGATGCAGATGCTTTTCATGATCATCGAGCACTTCAGGGATCGCGACGCAAAGGCTGTCTACCGGCGCTTCCGCGAGAAGGGGCGCATGGCGCCGGAAGGGCTGACCTATGTCGGCAGCTGGGTCGAGACGAATTTCGACCGGTGCTTTCAGCTCATGGAGTGCAGCGACGCACGCCTGTTGCAGGACTGGGTCCTGTCCTGGGGCGATCTCGCGGATTTCGAGATCATTCCGGTCGTTGGGTCGCAGGAGACGGCAGAGGTCGTAGGACGGCACTTGTGACATCCCAGAGTACGCGTGGACGGGGAGTCTTGCACCGCGCCCGAGCAGGGGGCCCGGGCGAGGCATCGCTCACAGAGCACGCCTACGTCGCGCTTGAAGAACGAATCGTCACCTTGAAGCTCGCGCCCGGCGAACTGGTGTCCGAGTATGCGCTGGTCGAGGCCGTGGGGCTCGGCCGAACCCCGATCAGGGAAGCCTTGCAACGGCTTGCGCGGGAAGGCCTCGTGAAAATTCTTCCGCGGCGCGGCATTCGCGTCGCCGAGTGCGATCCGAGCCGTCAATTGCTGGTTCTCGAGGTGCGACGCGAGCTCGAGCGGCTGCTCAGCCGGGTCGGCGCGGTGCGGGCGACGGCAGGGCAGCGCGAGAGATTCCAGGCGATCGCCCGGGGCATGGATGGCGCAGCGCGTAATTCGGACGATCTCGCTTTCATGCGCCTTGATCGGGAGCTCAATGCCCTGCTGATCGCGGCGGGACACAACGACTATGCGGCCGGCGCCATGCGACTGATCAACGGCCACTCCCGGCGGTTCTGGTATCTGCACTATCGGGCCGCGGCCGATCTGCCGCTCTGCGCCAGGCTGCATGCCGAACAGGCACGCGCCATCGCCGTCGGTGATCCGGAACGGGCGGCAGCGGCGGCGGATCGGCTCATCGATTACGCCGAAACGTTTACCCGGGCCGCCGCGGGGGGGCGCTGATGACCCGTTTGACCAGATCGGGCGGAACTGCTCCAGTCCCGATCCGCATCGATGCTGGCGCCAGACAAGGTGCGAACCGTCGGTTGTCGATCGCGTCAGGGAGCTCAAGTCAGCGAGGCCGACATGGCGAACGAGACAGACCTCGCCGAAATCCGCACTTCACTCTTCACGTCCGTTCTCTCCGATTGCCTCGATAGCATCGGCGTGAGGAAGCAAGCGTTGCCGTCGTGGATCCGTCCGCTCGACGACACTCTCGTCATGTGCGGTCGTGCGCGCACTGCCGCATTCATGGAAGTTTATCACCACGATCCCGACAGCAATCCCTATGAACTCGAGATCGCGTTGATCGACAGCCTCCGGCGCGATGAAATTCCCGTTTTCGCGTGCTCCAATCCCGCGCGCATCGCGCCCTGGGGAGAGTTGCTGTCGACGGCCGCGCGCGCTCGCGGGGCCGCCGGCGCCCTGATGGACGGTTGCACCCGCGATGTCCGCGCGATCCGCCGAATGGGCTTTCCCGTGTTCCACGGCGGCATTGCGCCGCTCGACTCGAAGGGACGCGGACGCATCATGGCGCTGGATGTCCCGATCGAATGCGCTGGAGTTCCGGTCGCCCCCGGCGACCTTGTGTTCGGTGACGCGGACGGCGTCATCGTCATCCCCCGGTCGGTGGAAGCGGAGGTTCTGGAACGCGCCCGGGAGAAGGTGCAGGGCGAGAAGTCCACGCTCGCGGACCTGGAGCGAGGCGACAAGCTGGCGGACGTGTTTCGCCGCTATGGCATTCTCTAGGCAAGGACGACACGTGCCGTCGTGCTCGCCAAAATGGTGCCGCCCGGCTCCGAGGGGAACCGGGCGGCGAAGCCTTTGCTCGGCGAGCGACCCG